>DASQAX010000169.1:0-13988 GCA_035635535.1 Vicinamibacterales bacterium
TGGACGCGCGCGGCGTCCTCGGCGGCGTCCACCCGCCACCGAAGTAGGACGTAGAGGCGGACCTTCAGGTCCGCCTAATAAAACCAATCCACAATCGCGTCGCGCACGCCGGCCGTGACGGGCAGTACCTCGTGCGGCGTCTCCGACGGAAACGCCACGAGCATCCCCGCTCGAGGCGCGATGTCCACCGCGTCTGGGTTGTACAGCCGCAGCGCACCGCCTTCGCACTCCTCGCCGGCGGTGGTCAGAAACACCACGACCGAAATGCGCCTGGGAAACCGCTCGTCCCATTCCGGCGCGACATCGCGGTGCACGCGGTAGAAGCCGCCGCACGCATACCGCAGGAATCCCGGCCCCTCGTCGCCGGACAGCGATATGTCGAAGAACTGCGCGACCTGTGAGCGCGCCGTGTCAATGGCCCGCTGCACGTCCTCGACGACCGCGTCTTCGACATCGACGTCGAACGCGCGGCGCGTCGCGTCGTCCACGCAGAACCCGCCGGCGTAGATTTCCGCCGGCGTCAGGGTGCCCCGATCCATCGCGCTCCTGATCCGCCGGCACTCCGCGGGCCCCCAGAATTCAGGATGCACGAACATCGTCGAGCACGACCTCGCAGAATCGCTCGACCGGGCTGCTCCATCCACCGGTGACTGCTTCCTTGACGGGAATGGTCTCGACGACACGATGGACCGTGTCGAGCTCGCGCAGTCTCAACTCGCGATGAAAGAGCCGGTTCGCATAGATATTGGCGAGGAGTTCGACCATCGCTGCGCCGCTTGACAACGGCCGTACGCAAGGCGCGTCCGGAGCCGTGCCGTGATTGGTGAGGACGTAGACCGCGGCAATGGGAAGAGTGCGATGCGAGAAGGCGCCGGTCGCGGCGAGGTCGAGGCGGCGTTTCTCCCAGTTGTCGCTGAATTTCGGCAGCGCGTCGGCCGAGCCATAAAGATATTTGACTGCCGAAGGACGCAGCGCAACCTCGGTACATCCGGGGCGCACGGCAACGGCGCGGCCTTCGAGGCAGAGCGGCGCCACATCCTCGCTCATGACTCCGCAGCCCAGGCGCGCGAACATGACCGCGGTCGTCGACTTCCCGGCGAACGCATCCCCGACCAAGACGATGGCTTTATCGCCGACATCGATCGCGCACGCATGAAGCGCGATGACCCCTCGCATCCGGAGCACAAACCCGAGGACCGGGCCCGTGAGAAAGCTCGTCATGTCCACGAGGCTCGAGTGCGACGCAAACCGCGCCGCGATGCGGGTGCTGTCGGCAGCGATGTGAAACTCCACGCCCTCGGCGTAGCGCAGGATGTACGAGGCGTCCGTCAATTTGTAGATCTTGAGGCCGGCGTCGCCGGAGCCCTGGTCCCGCCAGTCGCTGACGTAGTACGCCGTTTCGGTGGGAGCCGCTGGAAATCGTTCGCCGTCTTCAATCTCGATTAAGAGGTCGGGCACCTCAGTGCGCCCGCATGGCGCGAGCCCCTGAAGGGGGAGGTTGGATTCGAGGCAGAGACCGTACGCAGAGTACCGAACGCTGTGCATCGCGCAAGCGGCTCTCAGCATCCCCGCGGACGCTTACGGGCGGGTGTTTTTCGTCGAGCCAATCCCGCCGTCGGAGAGGCCTGTTTTTCCGACCGCCCGCGTCAACGCGGCGATGTCGCCGTATACATGCAGTCGCGGCGCCTCAAACGGCTTCTTCGATTGCGCGGGAGAATTACCGGGCGGGTGCTGCACGTGGTCGTCAGACATGATCACCTCGCTCACTGATACGGCAAAGGCCGTGATTGCACAGATCCGCGGCGAATTTCAGCAACTCTTCCTGGATGACCGTGGATGGCGCGTCGTACTCGTCGGTGAGCGCTGCGTTGATGTCGCGAAGCGAACCCCCTTGTGCCATCAGACCCCACGCGCGCGTCCCTACGCCGTTCAGTCCGAAGTAGGCCCCGCTCTTGAGATCCAGAATGACGCTTTCCCCCGCCAGTTCGCGGACCACTACCTGGTCGGTAGGCGCCAGACGATCATCGAGCGACGGCTTGGTCATCCGTATGAGATGGGTCAGTATACTTCATGCTTTTCGGCGCTTTTGGCGCCCTGCTTCAAGACGGCGTGGAAATCGGGCGCCGATTGGAACCAGCCCGCGAAGGCAATTCGAGGGACATCGCCCTCGACGTCGGTCACGCGATGCTGAAGATCGGCGGCGATGCGAAAGAGGATTGCGTCCCCACCGGCGGCGTTCGTAAAGCTCCACTCCGGATTGGTGGCGCCTGCGTGTCGCAGCTCGAAGCGCCCGCCCTCGAATACGTGCTCGGTCAGGTTGACGCTGATCCCGATCAGCCGGGTGCCATCGACATCTGAATGCCAGCGATGATGCGCCTCACCGGCCCGCATCAGGTAGATCCGTCCCGCGAAAGAACCGATCGGCGCGCATCCGGTGATCCGGCGGATGACGTCGAACAGTTTCGGATCGTTCATGACAAGGAACAGCAGGCCGAGGGTGCTGTCGTGATCCATGCAGGCCTCGCGCGCGAATCCTTCGTCTTCCCGGTCCGAAAAATGCGCGCGGCGCACCGTCTGCCGGACCAGTTCGAGCAGCTCCGGATCGACAAACCGGGGCAGCCGGATGACGTGCGCGGCCTCGAACGAACGGCGCATCGCGTCGAGCGCCTCCGGCGGCTCCGTGCAGACGAATGCTGCGCGGGTCAGTTGCAACATGCCACGCGATTATAGCGAGCCGGCTCCATTGGTGCGCCTGCTGGCGGCGCTCGTCAAGGGCAATCGCGTCCCGCCGCCCGCCGTTCACGAGCGGGAGATCTTTCTCGGGCTCGCACGCGACCACCGGGTCGACCGCATCGCGGCGTGGAGGATCGTCGAGAGCGGCGGTGACGTCGAGGCGTGGTTCGGCACCGAGGCCAGCCGCGTTCGAGAAGACGAGCGCGCGGCGGCCGTCGTCGATGCCGTCCGGAACCGGGAGATCGCGGCCGTCCTCGAGCGGGTTGCCGCCGTCGGCGGCGCCAGGCCGATTCTCCTCAAGGGCGCGGCGCTCGCGCACTCGCATTACCCGTATCCGTGGCTCAGGCCGCGGCTGGATACCGACATCCTCGTCTCCCCCGCCAGCACCACACCGGTCTTCCGGATGTTGAGCACGCGTGGGTACGAACGCACGGTGTCAACCTCGGGCACCCTTGTCGTCTCGCAGGCGTCGTTCACACGCATCGACGATTTCGGCATCATGCACGCGCTCGACGTCCACTGGCAGATCGCCAACTGGCAGGTGATCGCGCGCGCCGCGTCCCACGTCGATCTGGAATCGCGCAGCGTCCCCGTTCCCGCCCTCGGGGCGGTCGCGCGCGCACCCTCGTCCCCTGACGCGCTGCTGCTGGCGTGCCTGCACCGCGCGGCGCACCATCGCGACTCCGAGGAACTACTCTGGCTGTACGACATCCATCTGCTCGCGGAGCGGCTGACGCCCGCCGACTGGGCATTCCTGCTGGAAGCGGCGGGGCGCGGAGAGGTGAAGACTGTCTGCCGGCGTGGACTGGCGCTGGCAATCGACTACTTCGGGTCGCCAGTTCCACTCCACGTGATGGAGGCGCTCGCCGACGCGCACAATGAGCCTTCGTCGATTTACGCTTCGAGGGACCTGCGGCTGGTTGATGGCCTGCTGTCGGACCTGCGCGCGCTGTCGTGGCGCAATCGGGTTCGTCTCATCGCCGAGCACCTCTTTCCGCCTCCTGAGTACATCCGGAGAAAGTACGGATTGACGTCACGCCGTTCCCTGCTCGTGTTCTACGCACGCCGCATTGTGTCCGGCGTGCCTCGCTGGTTCGCCACCGGGGGGTAGTCGTGAGCGGCTTCGTGTGCGTGGTCCGCACCGACGGCGCGCCGGTGCCACCGGAACTCGTCGAGCAGTTGACCGCCGCGCTCGCATGCCGGGGCCCGGATGCGCGCGCCACGCGCTGCGTCGGCCAGGCGGCGCTCGGACACACGCGTCTCTCGGTTGGCGCGCGGTCGGCGCACGACTGCCAGCCGCTGACGCTCGACGGCGGGAGCTGGATTGTTGCCGACGCGCGGATCGACGACCAGACCTCCCTGCTCGGGAATCTGCCGCCGCTCGCTCACGAAGCGCCCGGGTCGGACGCCTTGCTCGTGCTGCGGGCGTTCATGAAGTGGGATGCCGCCTGCGTGGAACACCTCCTGGGTGATTTCGGGTTTGCCATCTGGAACGGGCCGTCACGGCGCCTTGTCTGCGCCTGCGATCACCTCGGCATCCGTCCGCTCTTCTACACTCGGACCGGACCGTGGCTCGTCGTGAGCAACGCGATCGAATGCCTGCGCCAGTTGCCGGATGTCTCCGACGAGCTGGACGATCGGGCCGTCGCTGACTTCCTTCTGTTCGGCTATCGAGAAGATCCGTCAGCGACGACCTTCCGGGACATCCGTCGATTGCCGCCGGGACACCGCCTGACCTGGTCGGCCGAGCGCGGCCTCGAGATTCGCAGGTACTGGGACTTCCCAATCGAGGAACCGCTGTATCTCCGGTCCACGGACTACGCCGATCGAGTGCGGACGCTGCTCGACCGGGCGGTGGCCGATCGCGTCCGTGGCGAGCGCGTCGGAATTTTTTTCAGCGGCGGGCTCGATTCGACAGCGATCGCCGCCACGGCGGTCCGGCGACATCGATCATCAGCGGACCACCCTGTGCGCGGCTTCACGTTCGTCTACCAATCGCTCATCCCCGACGACGAACGCGGCCACGCGGCGGCGGCTGCCGACCAGATCGCCATGCCCGTGCAGTTCTACGCGGTGGATACCGCGCGCGACTGGAACGGTCTCAGCGAGCCGGCCGCACCGGAGCCGTTTCTTCCGTCCATGCACGGCGAACCGCGACGGACCTGCTACGCGAATATGGCCGCGCACAGCCGCATCGCGCTCGACGGCGAAGGGGCTGACAACGCACTGCACTACGAATGGCGCGCCTACCTGTCGTATCTCCGCCGCACGAAGCGCTGGAAGCGCATCGCGGCGGACGCATTCACCTTCCTCGCACATCGCCGGCGCCCGCCCTTCTTTCATACCTTGATACACGGCGCGGAGCGCCCATCGTCAGATCGCGGCGCCCCATCGATTCCGCCATGGATATCTGCCGACCTCATCGAACGCCTCCGTCTACAGGAGCGATGGGAGCAGGTGATGCGCGCCACCGGCTCGGCCCACCCCGTCCGGCCGGTCGCGTACGGCTCGCTGCACACGCCGCTGTGGCCATCGGTGTTCGACGGCCTCGACGCGGCCTACACGCGCGTCCCGCTCGAGGTCGCGTATCCGTTCCTCGACCTTCGCGTGCTGCGCTTCCTGATGAGCGTGCCCGTGGTGCCGTGGTGCAGAGACAAGTACCTGCTCCGGTATGCCTTCCGCGACATGTTGCCGCGGCTGATCCGCACCAGGCCGAAGACGCCGCTGCAGGGCCACCCGCATCACGAAAAAGTCCGGCGCGACGGCTTTCCGGCCGTGGTCGCGTCGCGACGCCTCGATGACTATGTCAACTCGTCGCGGTTGGCGGACGCGACGCGATCGTCCTCGGACACCGAGGCGGCACTGAGGGCCGTGGCGCTCAGTCGCTGGCTCGCGAGTCTCGAATCGCCGGCAGCGCCACAGGGCTGAACCCTTCGCGCGGATCGGTGAGCACGTTGCCGGCGCCGTCCTCGACCCACGCGTGCGCGGCGAAGACCCCGCCTTCCTTCTGCACGCCGATGCGAAGCTCTGCTGTGAGCCCGCGCCTGCGCCACGCACGGCAGAAGATGAGCGACTGCTTGAGACACGTCGATTCGAACGGCAGCACGCGGTAGACACCGCGTATCGCGCGCTGAAGCCTTTCGGCGGGCACCACCCCTCTCGAACGAACGCTCGACTGCTTTTCCAGGCCTGCCAGGACTGACTCGAAGCGCCGGAAGCGAAGCTCCGCCTCAACTTTCAGGGCAAGGCCGAGCACCTCGGTGAACATCAGTCTGACTACGTGCAGTTTATCTGTACCTTTTTGAAACATTTGACGGTATCTACCCGGCAATATGCTCTAAATTACGACTTTATACATTGACAAGCCGCATATATGTGCTTATTTTGATCGTGACACCAACTGACTTTATGAGACTGAGCGCAATGCAACTAACCCGACTCGTCCGTGTCTCTGTCCTCGCCCTTCTTAGCTCATCAGTTTTATCGCTTTCCGCGAGCGCTTCCGGTGAGCAGTGGGCCGAGCAGTTCAGGACGCCCTTTGCCGCCCGCATCGTCAACGTCCTCGATGGGCGATTGACCGATGCGCCACTACCAGGACGCGCCGTCCTGTCGACGGTGGCGGGCCTGAACGATGGCGACCGCATCGTCATCGAGGGCGACGGCGTTCCGGCCTACGAGGCGATGGTCACTGGCGCTCCGGATCGTACGACCAATCTGGTGATGTGGCAGCCCGCGGGCCCCGCCCCGCTCAACGGCAGCGTCCGCTCCCCGATTTCGCTCTCGGCTCCCAAGCAGAGCGCGCTCGACGCCCAGGGCCGCATCTACACGGCGGACATGTTGAACGGGCGGCTGGTGGTCTTCAACGCGCAGGGTAGCCTCCTCTGGACGATCGGCAGCGCCGGTCGCGTGTACGCCGCCGGCCCGGACGATCCCTGCTCCGCGCCAACTGATTTCTGCGACCGCAACGCCGCGTCGCATCTCGGCTACTTCAACACTCCGCGCGGCCTGGACGTCTCGCCCGATGGCAAGACCATCGTCGTGGCCGACACGGACAACCACCGCATTCAGGTGCTGAAAGAGGACGCGACCGGCTCGCTCGTCGTGAGCGACCCGGCCGGACCGCGTTACAGGGTATTCGCTTTCGGCTCCTTCGGCGCGAACGACGCTCCGGGCACGCCGTCGGTCGGACAGTTCGATCGGGCGTTCGCCGTGAGCCTTGCCGCGAATGGACGCATCGCCGCGCTCGATCAGAACAACCTTCGCATCCAGGTCTTCGAGCCGAGCCCAACCGGCTCGGTCCTGGCGTCCGACGGCAGCCGCTACGCCGGCTTCACGTTCGGCCACCTCACGGCGCCCGCGACCGGTGTGAACCAGTACTCGAACTTCCCGTTGAATTGGAGCGACGACGTCGAATTCGATCGATCCCAGACGGTGACGGCCGGACGGATCATCGTGGCCGAGACGGAAGCGCATCGCGTCGATGTGTTCGATCCGCTCGGTCACTTCATCACCGCGTTCGGCACGCAGGGCAACGGCAACGGCGAGTTCCAGTACCCCGAAGGCGTCGCGGTCGACGTCGACGGATCCGTGTACGTCGCGGACCTGGGCAACTCCCGCATCCAGCTGTTCAAGCCGAACGCAGACGGATCGGCGTACGCATTCCAGGGCACGTTTGGCATGCTCCAGGATCGCGATCCGATTCCCGGCCAGCTGCTGTTTCTCGGTCCCACGGGCGTCGCGGTCGGCAACGGACGCCTCGTCGTGACCGAGCAGGAAGGCGAGCGCGTCCAGGTCCTGGCGCGCGGCGCGCTCACGCTGGATACGTTGAGCACCAGCACGAGCACGGTCACCGTCCAGGACAACGATACGGTGCACGTCACGGTGCACGTGCGGAATGCCGGAGCCGTCGATGTCCGGAACGTGGGATTGAAGATCGCCGCGTCGCACGCGGGCGTCGCCAGAGGAGTCGCGCCTGCGCCGGTTTTCTATCTGGCCGCGGCGGGCAAGGCGGGCGATGACGCCACGTTCGCGTTCGACTACCAGGTGACGGGCGTGAACCTGTCGGTGCCATCGCTTCGCTTCACGTTGAACGCCTCGGGTCAGGCCGGCAACGTCATCGTGAGCGATCAGAAAACGCTCGACTCGGGTGTCACTGTCAAATCGCCGTCCGGGCCGGCCATCATGCTCACCGGCGTCTCGGTGACCACTCCAACCGGCGGCGATCGCGTCGGCGTGGGCGAGGAAGTCGTCGTGACGGCGACCATCGAGAACATCGGCGGACGAACGCTGTCCGGCATGTCAGCGGCGGCCGCGCCAAGCAATGACGCGCTCATCGCGCCGTCGCCGAACTGGAGCCCGCGCGTCAGCGCCCTCACGCTGGCTCCGACGGGGTCGTCCGGATCGTCGATGCCGGTGACCTACCGGTTCACGGCGAACCAGAACCCCGGCGACGTGAGCTTCACGCTGTCGGCGACCGCGGTGGATGCCTCAACGGGCAAGTCCGTCGCGTCCGAACCGATGGTGACCGCGCCGGTGCACATCGTGACCGACAACGTCGCGCCAACCGTGAGGTTCGTCGTCACGCCGTCGCCCGACCCTCGGTCAACCGGCGGGGTGTGGTTCAACCGCGCGACCAGCCCGCCAACGGTTCAGATCTTCGCGACCGACAACGCCGGCGGCAGCGGGCTGGCCAGGCTCCGGTGGCGGATGCTCGACACGAGCGGCCAGTCGGCGTCCGACTTCGACGCCGAATGCAACCAGTCCGGGCTGGACGTGTCGCCGAGCATGTGCACGCCGCTCCCCGGCGGCGGGCTGATGTGGCAGCGGACGTTCTCCGACATGCAGCGGCGCATTGTCCTGGCCGCCTGGGCCGAAGACAACGCGGGCAACGGCGCACCGCCGTATGCGCAGCGGGTGGCGACCAACTGCGGCGTGCTCTTCCAGTGCGTGACGCTCATGGTCGATCTCGATCCGCCGGTGATCGAGGCGGAGCCGCCGACCATCAAGAACGACAACTCCGAGGCGCGCGTCCTCTTCACGGCCGTCGACGCCAACGCCGTCTCCATGCTGCGGTCGATCGTCTCTTCGGAAGGACCGTCCTCGCTGGCAATGCAGACCCCCAACATCGGTGAAGTCGTGTTCCACACCGAGGGCGCGGATGTCGTCGGACAGCTGACGGTGACCGACAACGCGAACAACGTCGCGACCTACGCCGTGCCGTCGCAGGCACCGGGCAAGGCGCCGCTGCGATTCGACAGCACGCCGCCCGAAGCGTTCAACAGGCTCGATCCCAACGCCCTTGGCAGACGCTGCACGACGACGATTGCCGGCCTGCCTGTGGCGTACTGGTGCAGCAACAAGGTGTACGGCACCGACAATCTGCCCGGCCTGACGACGTCAGCGTTCGCGCCCACGAGCGTCGTGCCATCCCGTTGGAGCGGTGGTGACAACGAGGACGAGGACTGGAACGGCGGCTATGCGGAGATCCACACCTATTCGATTACCGACGCCTTGGTCCCCGCAACCGGCCCGGCGCCGGTTCAGAACCCGAACCAGGTGACGCTCGTCGAGAGAGTGCGGCAGACGGCGAACGCGGCGCGGGTCGAGGTGATGAGCTATCGCTACCGGAAGGGCGCGGTGCTTCAGCCCGAGATCGTTCCCGACTGGGCCCTTAAGAAGTACGACTGGACGACCAACGCCGATGGCTCCTTGAAGTCGCTGGACCAGAAGTTCGAGCTGCACACGGGGCGCGATCGGCAGGTGGTGCAGGCGTCGTTCGACGTGAAAAGCGGGGTCACGACCATCAAGCGCGTCGGTCACGATGCCAGTCACGTCACCACGCCGGGCCTGGTCCTGCTGCGCCTGACGACGAGCCACGGAGAGCTGAAGATCGAGTACTAACCGCGCGTGCTGGTCGACTCGACGGAGGCCGACGCGCGGTAGAACTCCGGCGGAATGTCGTTTTTCGCGCAGAGCCGCTCGACGAAGGCCGCAAGCGAGTCGGGGCGCGACGCGATCCACTCGTCGACGACGTCCGCGTAGCTGATGCCCGGCTCGCGGCGCAGGAACCGGATGGTGTGGAACGGCTCGAGCCAGTCGAGCGCCTCGTTCACGCGCCATCCGTACCGGATGTCGTCCTCGCCCATCGAGAAATGCGACCTCACGTAGTACGGAGGCTCGGCGTCGTAGGCGAGGTCGAGCCCCTCCGCTTTCCGCCACAGCTCCGTTCCCGGCAGCACCATCAGCGGGAAGACTGAAAGGACGGACGGGTCGAGCGAGGCCGCGAAGTTCAGCGATTTCCGGAACGTTTCCCGCGTCTCTCCCGGCAGCCCGTAGATCAACTGGACCTCGAAGGGCAGGCCGTACTTCCGCAGGCAGGCGATGCCGTCGATGAACTTCTGCAGGCGGAGGCGCCGCTCGACCGTCGCCAGGACGTTGTCATCCGTGGTCTGGAGTCCCACTTCGATGTACCGGAACTGGGCGTCGCGCATCAGCGAGGCCAGCTCGTCGTCGATGAACTCGGCCCATACCTCCGTGTGCACCGGGATCTGCCGGTGATTATGCGCGGCGATGAACCGGCAGATCTCCTTGGCGCGCTCCGCGTTGAGGTTGAACACTGGATCCATCAGATACAGTTCGACGGCGTCGCGCTCGAGCCAGAAGCCGATTTCCCGCGTTACGCGCTCGAGATCGAACCGCCTGTTTCTGATCGACAGATCCTTGTTGTAGAAGCAGAAGCTGCACCGGAAGACGCATCCCCGCTGCGTCTCGACGCAGACCACTCGCTTCCCGGTCGTCGCAAACCGATCGGTGTGCGGTGACGCCAGCACGTTCAGGTCGCGCAGGATTGGCGCGTCACCGGTGTCGACGATCGCGCCGTCACGCCGCAAGCAGATGCCGGCAACCTCGTCGAGGTCAAGCCCGGCCCGCCGGCGCTCGGCAATCGCGCAGAATGGCCCTTCTCCTTCGCTCTTCACCACGACATCAATCGCCGGATATCGCTCGAGCGTGGAAGCGGCAACAGGGCCGACTTCGGGACCGCCGACGACAATCGTCGATAACGGCCGGCGCGCCTTGATGCCGTCCGCGGCGCGCATGAGCGTGCGGATGTTCCAGACGTAACACGAGAACGCGACGATGTCGGCGTCGGCCGCGAGCACCGCGTCGGCAATCTGTTCGGCCGGCGCGTCGGGGCCGAACTCGAGGATGGTGACCTCGTCGTCGCGGAATCCCTGCTGCTCGACCAGGCACGCTTTCAGGTACAGCAGCGCCAGCGGGATGAACGCGGGCTTGCAGTGCGCGGTGGCCAGGCAGATTTGCATCAATCCATGAACCGCCTGAACAGCACCCGCCGCGCGGGCGCGTGCCTGAAGAGCGACACGATCAGGTTGCGATGGCGGTTGAACTGCGCGGTCCGGCGGACGATCGGCATCACGCCATCCGTCAGCGCGAGGTCGAACAGCAAATCGATTTCGGCGTCCGACATCCGCTGCGCGAGCATGCGGAGCGCCAGCTGCGCCTGGAATTCCGGTCCGAGCCGCTGGCGCCACCGCTGCTGATAGACGGCCAGTGCGCTGGCATCGAGCCGGTCGTCGCGGAGTCCCGAGATCAGCGTGTCGGCGGCGAGATCGGCGCTGACGAGGCTGTAGTAGATGCCTCCGCCGGTCGTCGGCTTCACGAGGCCGGCGGCGTCTCCGACCACCAGCAGCCGGGACGCATAGGTGCGTGGCAGGGCGGATAGCGGCAGAAAGCGCCGGCGCGGGTCGGTCACCAGTTCCAGCTCGATGCCCCACGAGGGCCCGATACGGTTGACGAACTGCCGGAAGAAGATCGACGCGTCGCCCTCGCACATCAGGCCGGCGCGCACGAACGGGCCCGACGGCCGGCTGACGGGCACCATCCAGGCGAAGCCGCCAGGCGCCGTCTCGCTGCCGAAATACACCTCGACGTCGCCGCCGCGCGAGGCCGGCAGCTCGAGCTGCGCGGAATTGAGCGACACCGCCGGCATGCCGAGTCCGAAACGCCGCTGCAGCCCGTAGCTGGCGCCGCAGGCGAGCACCACCGACCGCGCCTCGACGGAATCGGCGCCGTCGATCTCGATGCGCATCCCATCGTCGGTCGGCTCCAGGTTGCGCACGCGCCGCCCCGCGCGCACGCGGACGCCCGCTTCCGTCGCCTGCGCGGCGATCATCTGATCGAGCCGGCGGCGATCGACCACGTGGGCCTCGACCGACGGCGTGGTGTAGGAAATCTGGAATCCGGAGGGAGAGATGAACCTGGCGGTGGAGAGCGTGTTGAGGATCGGCGTGCGGGGCAGGTTGAATTCGCCGAACGCGTCGTCGGCGAGCACGCCGGTGCAATGGACCGGCTGGCCGACTTCGTCGTGCTCCTCGAAGACCGTCACGGCGAAACCGGCCCTGCCGAGGAGGGTTGCCGCGTAGAGGCCACCCGGCCCGCCTCCGATGACCGCAACGTCCAGCATCTGGTGAGGTCCAGACGCGAGCCGTGGCCGCGCCCGGGCGCGTTCATTATAGGGGCGATTCTAGAATTTTCTTGCGCGCACCTCCCAGCGCCCCCGGAACGTGATCCAGAACGACAGCGCCACCAGGTACAGGTCGAGGCAGAAGCTGGCGTGGCGAACGTAGATGGCGTCGAGGCGGAACTTGCGCGCGCGCGGCGTGTCGCGCGGCGCGTAGACCTGCGAGAGGCCGGTCAGGCCGGGGCGCACCGAGTGGCGCGCCGCGTAGCCGGCAATCGAGTCGAGACGAACGAGCTCGCCGTTGCCACGCACCTCGATTTCCCCGGGCATGAGCGGTCGCGGGCCGACGAAGCTCATGTCGCCGCGAAAGATGTTGAAGAGCTGCGGCAGCTCGTCCATCGCGGTGGCGCGCAGCACGCGTCCAACACGCGTGATTCTCGGATCGTCCTCGCCCGCCTGGTGCGGCGGCAGGCTCGACGCGTGCGGCACCATCGATCGGAACTTCATCGCGCGGAACGTCGAGCCGCCGATCCCGACGCGCTCCTGCACGAAAAGCACGGGGCCGCCGTCTTCGAGCTTGATCGCCGCCGCGATCAGCAACCAGAGCGGCGCCGAGATCAGCAGCCCGATGCCCGACAGCGCCACGTCGAACGCGCGCTTCAGCACCGCGCCGCGACCTCCCGCAACAGCGCATCGTAGGCGGCCACCTGGCGGGGCCGGTCGAATGCGAGCGCGGCGTCGCGCGCCCGGGCGCCCATGGCGGCGGCGCGGTCGCGATTGGCCGCGAGCTCGACGACCCGCGCGCGCAGCGCCGTCGCATCGCCCGGTCCGACCACGTAGCCGCAATCGGCCCGCTCGATGATGTCCGCGACCTCACAGTCCTTTTCGACCGCGGCAACGCACGGCCGTCCCGACGCCAGGACGTTGTACACCTTGCTCGGCACGATCACGCCGGCCAGGCCCCGCTTGAGCGATATGAGCGACACGTCCGCGGTCGCGTAGGACTGGTCCATCTCCTCGCGCGGCTGGTAGGGCAGGAAGATCACGTTCCGGAGGTCGCGCCGCTGCGCGATGTCCTGCAGGTCCTTCTTCTTCGCACCGTCGCCGACGAACACGAACACGATGTCGGGCCTGTCGCGGAGCTGCTCCGCCGCGTGCAGCACGATCTCGAGCTCCTGGGAGAGGCCGATGTTGCCCGCGTGCAGCGCGACGAACCTGTCGACCAGCCCGTGCCGGCGCGCAAACGGGTTGTCGCGCGGCCCGGGCGCCACGGCGCTGCAGTCCGCCCAGTTGTGGATGACCGCGACCTTCGCCGGGTCGGCACCCTTCCCTTCGACCAGGCGGCGCTTCATCGTGTCGCCGAGCGCGATGATCCGCCGCGCCTTGCGCACCAGAAACCGGTTCACCTGCGTCAGCGCGTCGTTGACGGCGCCGCTGTGAAAGTCCTCCAGCAGCGTCGCCACCTCCGGAAAGATGTCCTCGCAGAGGAACACGAACGGCGCGCCCGATTTCCTGGCCGCCGCGAGCGCCGCGAGGCCGATGATCGGCGGGTCGGTGAGTGCGACGACGACGTCCGGCTTGCGGATGCGCAGGCCGTTGAACGCCGCCGACGCAAAGTAGGTGAGGTAGTTGGTGGCGCGGCCGGCGAACTGCTTCGGATCGAGCGTGGATCCGGCCGCCCGGACGATGTGGACGCCGTTCCGCCATTCCGACGCGGGGAGTGTCGCGTTCGAGCGCAGCGGGTAGCCGGCGACGACGGTCACGTCCCAGCCGTGCG
>DASQAX010000170.1:0-2407 GCA_035635535.1 Vicinamibacterales bacterium
GGTTCGCCAACGGCATCTTCGAGCCGATCTGGAACCGGCGCTACGTCGATCACGTGCAGATGACCGTGGCCGAAGACGCCGGCGTCGGCAAGCGCGGCGCCTACTACGACAAGGCCGGCGCGCTGCGCGACATCGTGCAGAACCACATGTTCCAGGTGATGACGCTCGTCGCGATGGAGCCGCCCATCTCGTTCGGCGGCGAGGACGTGCGCGACGAGAAAGTGCGCGTGCTCCACGCCATGCCGCCGCTGACGCGGGACGAGGTCACGCGTCACGTCGTCCGCGCGCAGTACGCCGGGTACCCGAAGGAGGCGAATGTCGATCCGGCGTCGCGCACGGAAACCTTCGTCGCGATGCGGCTCTTCATCGACAACTGGCGCTGGGCCGGCGTTCCCTTCTACCTGCGCACCGGCAAGCGGCTGCCGCGCCGCGTCACCGAGATCGCCGTGCAGTTCAAGCGCGCGCCGCTGATGCTGTTCAGGGACACACCCGTCAACGCGCTGAGCTCGAACGCCATCGTGCTGCGCATCCAGCCGGACGAGGGCATTTCGCTCTGCTTCGACGCGAAGGAACCGGGGCCGTTCGAGCGCCTCGACACCGTGACGATGGACTTCAGCTACGCGGAACATTTCAAGGCCGAGCCGACCACCGGCTACGAGACGCTGCTGTTCGACGCGATGATCGGCGACCAGACGCTGTTCCACCGGATGGACATGGTCGAGGCCGGCTGGCAGGTGGTCGCGCCGATCCTCGACGAATGGAAGAAGGACACGCGGTCGCGCGTGCCGCCCTACGACGCCGGGTCGTGGGGTCCGCCGGAAGCGGACCTGCTGATCGAGCGCGACGGACGGGAATGGCGCGACTGACCGTCGTCGAGAACAAGGCCGCGATGTCGGAGGCCGCGGCCGCCCGCATCACCACGCTGATCGAGGCGGCGATCGCGTCTCGCGGCATGGCGGCGGTCTCGTTGACCGGCGGCTCGACACCGGACCTGCTGTATCAGCTGCTCGCGGATCCGCGGCGGCCGTGGCGGCAGCGGATCGACTGGGAGCGACTGCACCTGTTCTGGGGCGACGAACGCGAGGTGCCGCCGGATCATCCCGAGAGCAATTACGGCCTCGCGTACCGGCTGCTCCTGCAGCACGTAATGATCCCGGACACCCAGGTCCATCGGATGCGCGGCGAGCTGCCGGCCTCGGATGCGGGCCGCCTGTACGACGCGGTGCTGCGGGCCCGGCGCGATCAGACGGCGGGTCCGCTGTTCGACGTCATGCTGCTCGGCATCGGCGAGAACGCGCACATCGCGTCGATCTTTCCGGAGAGCCCGCTTTTGGCGGGGCGTCCGCCAGAACGGCTCCTCGCGGCCGGCGTGGCCGTCCCCGAGCTCGGCACGTGGCGAATCACGATGACGCCCGCCGCGCTGCTCGACTCGGCGGCGATCGTCATGATTGCCGCGGAGGCGTCGAAGGCCGCTGCGGTGGCGGCGGCGATCGAAGGACCGCTCGACGTGCCGCGCTACCCCGCGCAGCTCCTGCGCGAAGCCGGCGAGCGCGTCGAATGGATCATCGATTCAGCCGCTGCTGCTCGATTGCGCGCCGCGCCGCGCGCGTGATCGCCATGGTCGCGACGACCGTCGCGATCAGGCCGACCACCAGCAGGACGTAGTACTCGCGGCCGCGAGGCGGCGCGATGCCGGCGGCGATCTTCGCCACGTCGCCGACGACCCGTCCGTAGTACGCGTACATGACGATCGTCGGAATCATGCCGAAGCAGGCGACCAGGAAATCGCGCACCCGCACGCGGCTCAGCCCCAACGCGTAGTTCAGCAGCACGTAGGGGACGACCGGCGAGAGGCGGAGGAGGAACTGCACCCACGCGCCCTCGTGCGCCACGGCGCGGCGCACGACCGCCACCCGCCGGTCGCGCATGATCCACGCGACGACGCGCGTGCCCGCGAGCATCCGCGCCACGCCGTACGCGGCGGTCGCGCCGAGCGTCGCGCTGACGAAGACGAGCAGCGATCCCTTCCACACGCCGAACAGCGCGCCGGCGGCCACGCTCAGGACGAACGCCGGGGCCATCATCACCGCGGCGGCCACGTAGAGGAGCGCGAAGAGAATCAGCCCCCACGGTCCAAGCTCCCCGACCCGGAGCAACAAGGCCGCGAGCCAGGACATCAGGGTTCAGAGGGTTCAGAAGGTTCGGAAGGTTCAGAAGGTTCAGAAGGTTCGGAGGGTTCAACCCCGACCGCGGCGCCCTTTTTCTTCGACCGGCGGCGCCGCTTCGCGAAGACGTGCGAGAGGCGCTGCATCGCTTCGGCCGCATCCTGCAACCCCGTGGTGATCTGATCGGCGTCGGTCCACGCCGCCGGATTGAGGCGCTCCGCCAACGCATAGAGCACCTCCTG
>DASQAX010000171.1:0-7082 GCA_035635535.1 Vicinamibacterales bacterium
GAAAACCTGTAGCCGTCGCGGAGCTGGAATATCCGGAAATGGCCGCTCAAGGCGTCGAGGGTTTCGTCTGCGGCAACCTCAGGCGTCGAGCGCGCACCCGGAGGAACGATCCCGGGCATCGCCCATCCTTTGAAATGGGTCTCGATCTGTGCAGTCCGATCTCCTGCTGCCACCTGTCTCCTGCCACCTGCTGCCCACCGCCGACTGGCCACTGCCCACTGACAGGCTACCATTGAGATGATGTCGCGATCGGTTCCTGCATCAAGGGCCACGGCATCTGCCGCGCGCCTCGCCGCGTTCGTCGTCGAACGGTTTCCTTTTGCGATTGCCGCCATCCAGCGCGCGCTCGACGCGTCGCCGCGCGATCTTCGAACGGAGATTCAGCGGCAGCTGCGGGACATCGACGTCGCCGATCTGCCCGAGACGACCCCGGGCGTCGCCGCGGAGGAGCGGTGGAATGCGGCCGTCACGGAGCTGCTCGACGCCGTCGACGGGTTCCTGGCGCGCGAGGCGATTGCCGCGTCGCTGACGAAGGACGAAAAGCTCGAGATGATGCGCGGCATGGTGCTGATGCGCGCGCTCGACAACCGCCTGAAGCAGTTCTACCTGCAGCCGGAGGTGAAGTACGGCAGCCTCGGCGTGCAGGGCAAGGGGTTCCGCTCGTTCGGCCAGGAAGCGATCTACGGCGCCGGCCTCCGTCTTCGCCGCGGCGCCTCCTACCGCGACCGCGAGGGCGGCTGGCACGGCGACGTCGTCTGTCCGCTCATTCGCGACAACGCGCTCGTCCTCGCGATGCACAACGACCCGTGGACGATTCGCATGATCCTGAACGCGCAGATCGGCAAGGACGGCCCGCCGATGAACGGCCGCGACATTCACGTCGCGGACTTCGGCTGGGGCATCCTGCCGCCGACCGCGCCGCTCGGCATCAACGCGGTGAACATCGCCGGCGTCGCCATGGCGTTTGCGCGCGAAGGATCGGAGCGCGTCGCGATCTCGCTGATGGGCGAGGGCGGCTCCTCGCTCGGCGAGTGGCACGAGGCGATCAACGCGTGCGGCGTGAGAAAGCTGCCGGCGGTCTTCTGCATCCAGAACAACCAGACGGCGCTGTCGACGCCGGTGAACGAACAGTCCGCCACCCGCATGTTCGCGGACCGGGCCGCGGGCTACGGCGTCCCCGGCATCACGGTCGACGGCACCGACCCCGAAGCCGTCGCGGCGGCGTTCACATGGGCGGCCGATCGCGCACGGAATGGGCTCGGGCCAACGCTCGTCGAGCTCGTCTCGATGCGCATGTGCGGGCACGCGCACCACGACGACATGCTGTACCTCGGGAAGGAGCCGCCGGTTTCATGGGAGTGCGCGCCGGTCGCCGATGGCGCCTACGTCAATCGCGAGCAGTACGAGTACTGGTCGAAGAAGGATCCGATCGCGGGCTACGCCGCGAAGCTGATCGACGCAGGGCTGATGCGGCCCGGCGACCTCGAGACGTTCAAGCGCGAGGCCGAAGCGATGGTCGAGAAGGAGGCGCGCGCGATCGTCGACGCACCCTGGCCGGAACCGGCGAGCGCGGGCGTCGGCGTGCTCGCGAACGAGCCGCCGCGCGTGCACGTCGAGCCGCTCGAGCCGTCAACGCGGCTCGCGATCGACCTGAATCCCGCGCTGCCGCCCGTCGACCCCGGCTTGCCGTTCGACCGCAAGGGGATGACGTTTCTCGAGGCGGTCACCGCCGGCGTCGCGGATGCGCTGCGTTCCGATCCGCGCGTTTTCGTCTACGGCGAGGACATCGGCGGCCTGTACGGCGGCGCGTTCCTTCTTCTCCGCCCGCTGCTGAAGGAGCTCGGCGACCGCATCATCAACTCGCCGATCGCCGAGAACGCCATCTTCGGCATCGCGGTTGGCGCCGCGATCGCGGGTCAGCGCCCGATCGCCGAGGTGCAGTTCAACGACTTCGCCGCGACCGGCTTCAATCAGCTCGTCAACAACGCGGCCAAGCAGCGATACCGGTGGGGCACGTCGATCCCGATGGTCGTGCGCATGCCGTGGGGTGGCCTGCGCCACGCGGGGCCGTATCACAGCCAGAACACCGAGGCGTGGTTCTACCGGACGCCCGGCCTGAAGATCGTGGTCCCGTCCACGCCGCAGGACGCGCGCGCGCTGATGGCGGCGGCCGTCGCCGACCCGGACCCGGTTCTCTACTTCGAGCACATCGCGCTCTATCGCGATCCGCGCGTCAAGCAGGCGCTGCCGCAAGGCGCGCCTGAGCCGATGCCGATTGGCAAAGCCGCGCTGCGGCGCGCGGGTGACGACCTCGCGATCATTTCCTACGGCGCGTACGTGCACCTCGGCATGCGCGTCGCTGAGAAGCTCGCGGCCGACGGCATCGAGGCGAGCGTGCTCGACCTGCGATCGCTCGCGCCGCTCGACAAGGAGGCCGTGCTGACCGTCGCGCGCCACTGCAGCAAGGTCCTCATCATCCACGAGGACACGCGCACCGGCGGCATCGGTGAAAGCCTCGCCGCCATCATCCAGGAGGAGGCGTTCGAGTCGCTCGATGCGCCCGTTCGCATCGTCGGAGCGCTCGACACGCCGGTTCCCTACTCGCCGCCCCTCGAGGAATTCTTCCTGCCGTCGGAAGAGCAGGTCGAGCGCGCGGCGAGGTTGCTGGTGAGTTATTAGGTCTACTCGTATCTCAGCGCCTCGATGGGATCCATCCGCGCGGCGCGCAGCGCGGGGACGAACGAGCTGACAATCCCGACGAACATCAGGATCCCGGTGCAGATGCCGAGCAGCTGCACCGAGAGCACCATGTAGATATCCGCCGACCGGCTGGCGTCGTCGAGCAGTTCCGAGAGGAACGGACGCGGGCTGAACAGCCACACGAGGAGGTACGACAGCACCACGCCGGCCACGCCGCCGGCAAACGTCGTGACGAGCCCCTCCATCAGGAATTGCAGCAGGATCGCGCGCCGGCGCGCGCCGAGCGCCTTGCGCAACCCGATCTCGCGCGTGCGCTCCGTGACCGACACGAACATGATGTTCATCACGCCGACCCCGCCGATGGCGAGCGTCAGCACGCCGATGAACGTGAGGATGATCTTCAGCCCGAGCACGATCGGCCCGACAATCCGCTGCGTCTCGGCCGACCCGAAGACCTGGACGGCGCGCTCGTCGGCCGGATTGAACCGCAGGCGGCCCGCAAGCACCCTCTTCACCTCCAGGGTGGTCCGCGCATCGAGCGTCGGCGACACCGCCTGGTAGACCAGGATGCCGAGGTATTCGGTATCCCACATCTGGCCTGCCGTCGTGTACGGGATGAAGATCGATTCCTTGTCGGGGCTGCGATAGGCCGACAGCTGCACCTTCTCGCGCTGGACGCCGATGACATCGAAGCGCACACCCTTGATGCGCACGACCTGCCCGAGGGGCGGCGTGTTTCCGAACAGCTTGCGCGCGACCTCGCTGCCGAGAAACACGACGCGCCGCTGAAGCCGGACGTCTTCCGCGTCGATGAACCGTCCGGAGGAGGCGATCTGGCTGCGCATCCCTCCGTAGGCGGGCGCCACGCCGCGGGCGAGGTACGACGCCTGCTTGTCCTGCCAGGCGAGCGGCACGTCCTGGAAGTACTCCGGGCTCCATGCTTTCACGTACGGAATCTGACCGACGGCTTCGGCGTCGGCGAACCGCAGGCGGATGCGCTGGCCGGCGCGCTCGCCGCCCGCCTGCATGCTCGTCTGCCCGCCGCCGAGGATGTTCACGCCGTCGCCGAACGCGCCATGGAAGCCGCGAACGAGCGCTTCGTCGAACCCGTTGCCGTACGCGAGCAGCATGACGACGGACACGATGCCCCACGAGATGCCGAGCATCGAGAGGCCCGCACGAACGCGGTTGCGGAACAGGCCGCGCATCGCCTCGCGGATGATCTCCCGCAGCACGCCGATCTTCATGATTCGAACCGCAGCGCCTCGACCGGCGGCAGCTGCGCGGCGCGCCGCGCGGGATAAGTCGACGTGATCGCGCCGACGATGACGAGCGCCGCGACGGCGCCGAGCCCCGCCTGCCACGTGAGAATCATCCCGTCGAAGCGGTTCGGTCTCGGCGCGAGGTTGGCGAGCGCGCACAGCCCGAGCGCGACGAGAAAGCCGGCGAGGCCGCTGATCACCGTCAGGATGAACCCTTCGAGGAAGAACTGCCGCTGGATGTCTCCGGTCGTCGCGCCGAGCGCCTTCCGGATGCCGATCTCGCGCGTCCGCTCGCGGACCGCGACCAGCATGATGTTCATCACGCCGAGCCCGCCGAGGCTCAGCGTGACCAGGCCGACGATGGTGAAGAAATCCTTCATCGCCTGGATCATGCGGTCGAACATGATGGTCTCGAGCGACGTGTCCCACACGCGGACGGCGTCGCGATCCGCCGGGTCGAAGCCGTGCTCCTGCGCGATGATGCGGCGGACTTCGCGCGCCAGCGGCCAGTCGATGTCCTCGATGCGGCCCGTACGGCTGTCGAGGATGGCAGGAAGCTGCGCGACGACGTCATCGGTCGGCGCGACGATGATCTGCGACAGCACGCCGAG
Organism: Vicinamibacterales bacterium; assembly: GCA_035635535.1. Taxonomy (GTDB): domain Bacteria; phylum Acidobacteriota; class Vicinamibacteria; order Vicinamibacterales; family UBA2999; genus Gp6-AA40. Next base: position 4,574 of record DASQAX010000171.1, read on the forward strand.
CGGCGCCTGGTCGCGCGGAAAGTCCTTCGCCATCGCCGCGAACGGGATGAACACCTTGTTGTTGTCGCGCCCGTTGTAGTCGCTGTCCTGGTCCTTCTTGCGGATGCGGCCGATGACCGTGTACGGGATGCCGTCCAGCCGGATGAACTCGCCGATGCTCTCGCGGCGCGCGAAGAGCTGGGCATCTGAATCCCATCCGAGAATCGCTACGCGGCGCGCTTCCGCTTCGTCCACGTCGCTGAAGTTCCGGCCCCGATCCACCTCGATGGTGCGGATGCGCTGATACTGCGGCTCGATGCCGTCAACCGCGATCGCCGCGTTGTTGTACGCGCTCTTCACGACGACGGCGCCTTTCTGAATCTCGGCGCTCACGACCGCAATCATGTCCGACTGCGTCTGAAGCGCGCGCACATCGTCCACCGTCAGGTAGATCGGACGGCCCGCGCGCTCGCCGCCCGCCTGCATCCCCGTGCGCGCGCCCCACACGATGGCGATGTTCCTGCCGAGCTCCATCAGCACCTTGTCGTTGCCGCGGCGGAAGCCTTCACCCGTAGCGGAGAGGATGACGACGGAGATGACGCCCCAGAGGATGCCGAACATCGTGAGGAAGCTGCGCAGCTTGTTGGCGCGCAGGTTCGCCACGACCTGGCGGAACACCTCGAGCATGTCAGTTCGGGAGAACCAGCTTGTCGCCGGCGTTGATGCCGCGGACGACCTGCATCTTCGTGCCGTTGCCGACGCCGACCTGCACCGGCACGCGCCGGCGGCCCGTGCGCGACGACGAGTCGAGCAGATCGACCGAGGCGTTGTGCCGGTTGTCGTAGAAGACCGCCGCCTCGGGCACGAGCATCGAGTCCGGAAGCTCCTCGAGGATGATCTCGGCGTTGGCCGTCATGTTGGCCTTCAGTTCCTTGCCGGGGTTGTCGATGGAGACCTTCACCTCGAAGGTCGTGACGTTGTCCTTGTCCACGCCAATCGGCGAGATCTGCGTCACGCGCCCCTGGAAGAGGCGGTCGCGGAACGTCTCGGTGGTGATGCTCGCGGGCTGACCGATGCGGACGCGGCCGATGTCCGCTTCATCGACCTTGCCGCGGACGAACACGCGGTCGATGTCGCCGAGCGTGAACACCAGCGTCCCGTTCGCGCCGAGATTCAGGATCGACGAGACCGGGCTGCCGATTTCGACGTCGCGCGTCAGCACGGTCGCGCGGATGGGCGCCTTGATCGTCGCGTTGGCGAGATCCTCTTCGGCGTTCTCGAGCGCGGCGCGCGATTGTGCCACGTTCGCGACGGCTTCCGAGACCTTCGCGCGGCTGATCACCAGCTGACCCTGCGCCGCCTGCTGACGATTGAGCGCCTGCTCGAGCGCGCTCTTCGCGTCGTCGAGACCCGACTGAGAGACCAGCTTCTGATCGAACAGCTGCTGTGCGCGCTCGGCGTTGCGGCGGGCGAAGGCGACGTCCGGCGCCTCCGCCTGGATTTCGTCCTTCTTCAACTGCGCGGCCGCGCCTTCCTGCGCGGCTTCCGCCGCCTGCAGGTTCGCGCGGGCCTGGCGAAGGCGTGCGGTAAGATTTTCGCGGTCCAGTTCCGCAAGCACCTGCCCGGGCTGCACCAGCTGATCGACGTCGACGTACAGCTTCTCGATGATGCCGTTCGCCTTCGACTTGATCTCGACCTTGGTGATCGGCTCGACCTTGCCGGTGGCGACGACCGAACGCCGCATCGTGCCGCGCTCGACGACGGCGATCTTTGCGGGGTCGATGGTCGGCGACGCGCCTGTCAGGGCGGTGAAGCCCCAGATGCCGGCGACAACGAGCAGCGCCAGGAGCGCGACAATCAGCCCCTTGCGGGATTTCTTCATGGCCACGTGAGTTCTACGAACGAGGGCACTAAAGGGTTTCAATCCAGCATATGTGGATTCTCACGACCGTCAACGACGGTGCACCGGAAAAGACCTTCCGGATTCTGCCTGGCGGCATCCGCACGCTCGGCCGTGCGACCGGCGCCGACTTCGGCGTGGACGGCGCGCTCGTGTCCCGGGTGCACTGCCGCCTCACGGCCCTGCCGGAAGGGGGCCTGGAGGTCCGGGATCTCGACAGCACCAACGGCACCTTCGTGAACGGAGAACGCGTGCAGGCCGCGCAGCTCGCGTCGGGCGACCGCATCCGCATCGGGCGTGTCGAGCTGGTCGCGGTTCGCGGCGAGGTGTAGAGGCCGACCTTAAGCGACGAGGTGTAGGGGCCGACCTTAAGGTCGGCCCCTACGGGTATCAGCTGCGAGGTACTCGAGGACGAACGGATTGGTCGATCTCTCCTTCCCGATCGTGGTGTCCGGCCCGTGTCCGGAGTGTACGATCGCATCGTCTCCAAGCGGGAACAGGACCTCCGTGATCGAACGCAGCAGGGTCTCGTAGTCGCCGCCGGGCAGATCGGTCCGGCCGATTGAACCGGCGAACAACGTGTCGCCGACGAACAGATCCTTCCCTGGCGTCCCCTTCCTGCCTATCTGC
>DASQAX010000172.1:0-3087 GCA_035635535.1 Vicinamibacterales bacterium
CCTTCCGGAACGGCGTGCGCTCCTCCGCGTAGTTGTCGACGACCTCATAGAAAAGCAGGTAATGCATGTCAGCCTCGGGATTCGGGGCTCGCGCTTGGGGACTCGAAACGGAGCATGCGCGCCGCGAGAGACCAGAGTGCGACCATGAAGAGGAGGTCGCCGATGATGACGGCCGCGGGCACGCCGCTTTGATGCGCGAGCGGGAACAGCAGCGCGCCGGCACCGATCAACGCGGCCACGCGCCTCGACACCTTCGAGCCAATCATCGCGGCAGACAGGACGAGCAGGCCCAGCGGGAAGAGCACCGCGGGCGGGCGCGTCGGCGCGGCGAGCACGCTGGGCCGAATGACCATCGCGATCGCGCCGAGCGCCGTCAGCCCGGCGCCGGCCGCCGTCTGCCATGGCGCGCGCCCGCGCGCGAACACCGCCACGCCGGCGATTGCCGGCACGAAGAGGACAAGCGCGACCGCCTGCAGCATCAAGCCCGGTTCCGAGACGAACAGGATGAGCAGGATATCGGACGCCAGCAACAGCGGCGGCGCGAGAAACGCCGCGCCAGCGGCGAGCCAGGCCAGCGGTTTGTACATGTGCCGGGAATCCTATCAGTGTAGGGGCGGGTCTTCCGCCTTCGCTGAAAGCTTCGGCGGACGCGGTCAGACCCGCCCTCCGGATCTAAGCTATGAGCATGAAGCGCTTCCTCACCGCCCTGCTCGTCGCGTCCGTCGCCGTCGCCTGCGGCCGAACCGCGCCGCAACAGGGATCAGGGCCCGGGGATCAGGGATCAAGAGCTTCGGATCCCCGATCCCCGATCCCCGATCCCTCCTCGCGCAAGTACCTCCTCGAGCGCGTGGACGACGCGGCCGTCGTGCAGCTGTACGCGGACAGCTTCACCGCGCTGCCGCTGCGCGAGAAGACGCTGATCTGGCACCTGTCGCAGGCGGCGATCGCCGGGCGCGACATCTACATCGACCAGAAGCACGCCTCCGCGCTCGAGATGCGCGGCATCCTCGATCAGATCGTGGCGCATCCGCAGGGGATCGACCCGGCGGCGTTCGCCGAGATCCAGCGCTACACGAAGTACTTCTGGATCAACAACGGCCCGTACAACAACCTCACCGCGCGCAAGTTCGTGCTGAAGACGACGCCCGAGGCGCTCGCCGCGGCGGCGAAGGCGGCGCAGGCCGCGGGCGCGGCGTTCGCGACGCGCAACGGCGAAACGCTCGACGCGATGCTCCAGCGCCTCCAGCCGATGTTCTTCGACCCGAACGTCGACCCGAGCGTGACGACGAAGGCGCCGCCGCCGGGCAAGGACATCCTGACCGCGAGCGCGAACAACCTGTACGCGGGCGGCGTCACGACGAACGACCTGAAAGGCTTCACCGAGAAATACGGGTTGAACGCGCGGCTCGTGAAGGCGAACGGCCGGCTGACCGAGGAGGTCTACAAGATCGACGGGCGCTACGCGAAGGAGATCTCGGCCATCGTCCAGCACCTGCAGGACGCGATTCCGTTCGCGACCGAGCCGATGCAGAACGCGCTGCGCGCGCTCATCCAGTGGTACCGCACGGGCGAACAGAGCGACCGCGAGAAGTTCGACATCGCGTGGGTGGAGGACAAGGCGTCGGCGGTGGACACCATCAACGGCTTCATCGAGGTCTACCTCGACCCGCGCGGCATCAAGGGGAGCTGGGAGGCCCTCGTCTTCTCCATCAACCCGGAGAAGACGGAGATCATCAGGAAGCTCGGCGACAACGCGCAGTGGTTCGAGGATCACTCCCCGGCCGACCCGAAGTACCGCAAGCCGAACGTCAAGGGGATCATCGCCAACGCGATCGACGTCATCGTCGAGACGGGCGACTCGGGGCCGGTCACGCCGGTCGGCATCAACCTGCCGAACGACCAGCGCATCCGGGAGGAGTACGGCAGCAAGTCGGTCTCACTGGCCAACGTCGTCGAGGCGTACGACAAGTCGACGCCGGGCACGATGCGCGGCGAGTTCGCGTGGACGCCCGAGGAGGCGGCGCGCGGCGCGAAATTCGGCTCGTTCGCCGACAACCTGCACACCGACATGCACGAAGTCATCGGGCACGCGTCCGGCCAGCAGGCCACGGGCTTCAAGGGGACGCCGCAGCAGGCCATCAAGGAACATTTCTCCGCGCTCGAGGAAGGCCGCGCCGACCTGGTCGGCCTCTACTACATCGCGGACCCGAAGCTCGTCGAGATCGGCGTCATTCCGGCCGCCGATCACGACGACATGGTCCTCGCGGAGTACGAGGGGTACACGCGCACCGCGCTCGTGCAGCTGAGGCGCGTGCGCGAGGGCACCACGATTGCCGAAGACCACATGCGCAACCGGCAGATGATCGTCCGGTGGCTGATGGCGAACACGAAGGCCATCGAGCAGCGGACGCGCGACGGCAAGACGTACCTGACGATGGTCGACGCGAAGGCGTTCCGCGAAGGCGTGGGCCGGCTGCTCGCCGAGGTGCAGCGCATCAAGTCGGAGGGCGACTACGCCGCGGCCGCGAAGCTGTTCGACACCTACGGCGTGCACTTCGAGGCGAAGGTGAGAGACGAGGTCGTCGCGCGCGTCGACAAGCTGAACCTGCCGTCGTATTCCGGTTTCGTGATGCCGAAGCTGACGCCGGTGATGGGCGCGGACGGGAAGATCACGGACGTGACGATCTCGTACCCGCAGGATTTGACGACGCAGATGCTGGAGTATGACGGGGTCGTCAAACACTGACGACGGACAGGCGGAGACACGGAGATCTCAATTCGTACTCGTAGAGGCGGACCTTCAGGTCCGCCTCGCCAGGTCCGGATCACCACGAGGCGACCCCTACGACGACATGAATCGCTCAGACGCGAGCCGCATGACGGTGAGCGCCAGCGCCGCGTCCTCGCCATCCTCCAGGCTCCACGCGGCTGACAGGCCCGCGTAGGCCACCACCCACTTCAGCAGACGTCCCCGATCGAGGTGTGCGGCCTCAGAGACGGTGTCTAATCGACGCGCGAGGCGGCCGGGCGCGGTCGCCGTAGCGCGATCCGGGTTGCAGAAGATGTTCGCGTAGTCGAACGCCCGCT
>DASQAX010000173.1:0-4844 GCA_035635535.1 Vicinamibacterales bacterium
CTGGGCGTCGGCCGGCGATTCCGCGCCGACCGCTGCCGCGATGCCTGTCGCGCCGACCGTGCCGACGGTCTTGAGGAAGTCGCGTCGATTTGGATGATCGCTCATGAGAACTCCACCGCTATCAATGTGGCGGGTCCGAAAGGACCCGGCCTACCCAACGGGTCCGGAAGGACCCGCTCTACGCAGTTACTGCCGCCACGATGTGGCGTGACGAGATGCCGTAGCGATCGACGAGCTGCTCCGGCGTGCCGCTGCGCGGGATCTCGCGCACGCACAGCCGCTCGACGACGAAGCCGCTGCCGGCCACGCAGCCCGCCACCGCGTCGCCGATGCCGCCCGTGGCGTAGTGATCCTCGACCGTGATGATGCGCTTGGTCTCGCGCGCGCACCGCAACAGCGAACGCGAATCGATCGGCTGCAGCGAATACAGATCGATGACGCGGACGCTGATGCCGATCTTCTGCAGCTGGTCGTAGGCCTTGAGCGCCTCGAAGACGGTGATGCCGCCGCCGATGACGGTGGCCGTGTCCTTCGTGCTTTCACGCAGGATCTTGAGGCCGCCGATCGCGAACTTCTCGTCCGGGCCGTAGATGACGGGCGTCTTCGGCCGCGAGGTCCGCATGTACGCGGGCCCGGGATGATAGGCCATCAGCTCGAGGAGCCGCTCGGTGCTCATCGCGTCGCACGGGTAGAGCACCGTCATGTTCGGCTGCGCGCGCATCATCGCGAGGTCCTCGAGCGCCATCTGCGACGGGCCGTCCTCGCCGATGGAGACGCCCGCGTGCGAGCCGGCCATCTTGATGTTCACGTTGCTGATGCACGCCATGCGGATGAAGTCGTACGCGCGCGTCAGGAAGGCCGCGAATGTCGAGGGGAACGGAATCGAGCCGCGCGCGGCGAGCCCCATCGCCGACCCGATCATCACCTGCTCGGCGATGAAATTCTGGACGAAGCGGTCGCGGTGCTTCTGCTCGAACTTCTCGCTGAAGGTGGAGTTCTTGACGTCGCCGTCGAGCGCGACGATCCGATCGTCGCCGTCGCCCAGCTTCGCGAGCGCGGCGCCGTAGGCCTCGCGGGTCGCAACGCTGTCACCGAGCGTGTAGGCCGGCGTGCCGACCGTCCCCTTTTTCGGCGGAGCCGCGGGCCGGCTGCGGTCGCGCTGCGTCCGCGGCCCGTCCGGCAGCTGCGCCGGCTCCTCTTCGGGCAGGAGCTGCGACTGCAGTTCCTTCAGCACGCCGTCGAGCTCCGGCCCTTTCTTGAACGCCTTGCCGTGCCAGCCGCTCTTCCCCTCGGCAATCGAAATGCCCTTGCCCTTCAGCGTGCGCGCCAGGACCATCGTCGGCTGGCCCTTCGTGCGGCGCGCCTGCTCGAAGGCATCGAGGATGGCGGTGACGTCGTGGCCGTCGATGACGACCGCGTGCCACCCGAACGCGCGCCACTTCGAGGCGTACGCGTCCATGTCGTGGTTCCAGATCGACGGGCCGCTCTGCCCCAGCCCGTTCACGTCCGTGATGCCGCAGAGCGACTCGAGGCCTTCGTGGACCGCGGCTTCCGCGGCCTCCCACACCGACCCCTCGGCGGACTCGCCGTCGCCGAGCAGGACATAGGTGCGGTAATCCGACTTGATGCGTCTCGCGTTGAGCGCGGAGCCGAGCGCGGCGCAGATGCCCTGGCCGAGCGAACCGGTTGCGACGTCGACGAACGAGAGCCGCGGGGTGGGATGCCCCTCGAGGTCGGAATCGATACGGCGCAGCGTCAGCAGATCGTCGCGCGTGAGCAGGCCGACCTCGGCCCATGCCGAGTAGAGGATGGGCGCCGCGTGCCCCTTCGACAGCACGAACCGGTCGTTGTCGGGGTTCTGCGGGTTCCTCGGGTCGTACCGCATCTCGGAAAAGAAGAGCGCCGCCACGATTTCTGCGGCCGAGGCACACGAGGTCGGGTGGCCACTTCCCGCTTCGCTGGTCGAGAGAACGGAATCGATGCGCAGGCGCGTCGCGACGTTCCTGAGCGCCGCCACGCGCGATGAACTCTGGACGGGCATACGGCTCGCATAGTAGCAGAATGAATTCGTGGTATGTCCTTCCCAAGGCACAGCGTGGTAGAGCATCAGTTGAAACAGGCCACCAGATGACCGACGTACCGCCGCTGCTGCTGGCGATCGACGACGAGCCGGCGATCTTGACGATCGTCGAACGTTTCGGACGGCAGATGGGGTTCGAGGTCGAGACGCGCACGAACCCCGCCGCGGCGCTCGCGGAATTCTCGAAGCTCGATCCGGACGTGGCCGTCGTCGACCTGCAGATGCCGGAGCTCGGCGGACTCGACGTGCTGAAGGCAATTCGCGAGGCGAACCCCGACTGCCACGTCATCCTGCTGACCGGCAATCCGACGATCGACACGGCGATCGCGGCGGTCAAGCTCGGCGCGCGCGATTACCTGCAGAAGCCGATCGACTTCGGACGCCTCGGCCGGCTCCTCTCGGAGGTCGTCGACGGGATGCGCCGCCGCGAGCGGCTCCTGCGCATCGAGGCCGACGTCGCGGGCGACTTCGAATGCGAGGGGATGATCGGCCGCAGCACCGTGATGCAGGAGCTGTTCGACTCGCTGCGCCGGTACGCGCCGCACATGCGCTCGGTGCTCGTGACCGGAGAAACGGGCACCGGCAAGGAGCTGGTGGCCAGGGGGCTGCATCGGCTCGGCCCGCGCCGCGCGAAGCGGTTCGTCACGGTGAACTGCTCCGCCGTCGTCGAAACCCTGTTCGAGAGCGAGTTGTTCGGACACGTCCGGGGCGCGTTCACCGGCGCCACCGAGAACAAGGTGGGTCTGTTCGAGCACGCCGACGGCGGCACGCTGTTCCTGGACGAGGCCGGCGAGCTGCCGTTGTCGGTCCAGGCCAAGCTGCTGCGGGCGGTCGAGTACGGCGATCTGCAGCGCGTCGGCTCGCTCGACACGCGCCGCGTCGACGTCAACGTCATCGCGGCGACCAACCGGAACCTTCGCGCCGAAGCGGCCGCAGGACGGTTTCGCACCGATCTGTTCTATCGCCTGAGCACGATCGAGATCGCGCTTCCCCCGCTGCGGGACCGGCGCGAGGACATCCCGTACCTGGCCGCGCGGTTCATCCGCGAATGCGGCGCGCGCGTCAAACGGCCCATCACGGGGATCACGCAATCGGCGGAGCGGCTCCTCTTCAACGCGCCCTGGCCGGGCAACATCCGGGAGCTGCGCAACGTGCTCGAGCGCGCCTGCATCCTGAGCGAAGCGGGGATGATCACCGAGCGCGACCTGGCGAGCGCGTTGACGAGCAGGTCACCCGTCCGCGCCACCGACGCGGACGATGCGGCCGACGACCGTCTCTCGACGCTGCAGCGCCGGCAGGTTGAACGTGTGCTCGAGGAGACCGGCGGCAACAAGTCGGAGGCCGCACGGCGGCTCGGCATCAGCCGCCGGGCGCTCTATCGCCGCATCGACGAGATGAACCTCACCGAGTAGCCGGCCCTCACCGGCGCGACGCGCGCATCGAGCGGAGAACCGACGCGTTGTGAAGGGCGACGGCCGTCATCGTGCCGTTCGCGATGGCCAGCAGGGCGATGGCGGCCTTGCGATGATGCTGCTTCCACAGCTGAGTGCTGGCGACGATCGACGAGGTCGCCACGCCGGCCTTGACGGCGACGAGCGCGGCCGGGTGGCGCGCGAGCGCGTGCATCGTGGGATTGGCCTCCACGGCGCCAAGCCGCATCGCGGAGAGCGTCGAGTAGACGTCGTACGCCTGCAGTGACGCCGAGGCGGCGGCCAGCGTGAGCAGAGCCGTGCGTGCGGCCCCGTCCTGTGCATCGTCCCGCTGCTGTGCGTACGCCGGGACCGAACAGAGACCATACACGAACAGCGCGATTACGATGCTTCGCGGCATAGGCAGGCGTGGACAGCCAACGCCATGCCATGCTACGCGCAGATCCGCGCTGCCGCAGCAGGCGCCGCGATCTTCCCGCGTGCGATGCCATGGTTTGCCGCGCGAGTTCGGGTGCGCGGCAGACGGGGCACACTATAATCACGCGATGCTCGCGCTGAGGTACGTCTATGTACTCGCGCTGGTCGTGTGGCTCGGCGGCATGCTCATCCTCGGCGCGGTCGTGGCGCCGGCGGTCTTCGAGGTCCTGCAGGAGCACGGGGGTTCGCAGGGTCGCGAGCTCGCCGGCGCGGTGTTCGGTGCGGCGCTGGCCCGCTTCCACTACATCGCGTACGCGGCCGGCGGCATCCTGCTGCTGACGCTCGGCGCCATGCGCGTGCTCGGTCCGCGTCCCGCCCGCAGCGGTCTGCGCGCGGTCATCGTCGCCTCCATGCTCGGCGTCGCGCTCTACTCCGGCCTCGTCGTCCTGCGCCAGATCGACGCCGTCCAGGAGGCGGCGGGCGGCCTGCCGTCGCGGCTGCCCGCCGGCGACGAGCGGCGCGCCCGGTTCGACGCGCTGCACGTGCTGTCCACGCGGCTGATGATGCTCAACATCGCGGGCGCGCTCGTTCTGCTCTACTGGGAGGCACGCGAGTGACGCGGCCTGCCGCCTCGTCCCTGCGACCTACTGCCCCCTGCCCCCTGCCCCCTGCCGACTACCCACTGCCCCTTCGCACTGCCCACTGCCCACTGCCCACTGCCCACTGACATGGCCAAGCATCGCATCACGCTGATTCCGGGCGACGGCATCGGCCCAGAAATCACCAGCGCGGTCGTCAAGATCCTCGAGACGGCCGGCCTCGACGTCGAGTGGGAGCCGCACCTGGCCGGCGCCTCGGCCGTCGAGAAGCACGGGTCGACGCTGCCGCAGGCGCTGCTCGACGCAATCGCCCGGAAC
>DASQAX010000174.1:0-14765 GCA_035635535.1 Vicinamibacterales bacterium
CGCTGCCAACGACCCGGGCTATCCGGGAACGGTCAAAGGTAACTAGCATCTGTAGCGTCCCTCACAAGTGAAAAGTCGTCCGCGCTGCCCTCGCACCGCGGAGTCTCTGTTAACGGTCGAGCTGGCCTCACGGCAGGGCAATTCCCGAACCGCGGGTATTTCCGCGCGATTTCCCGCCGAACTGTGAAGTGCAACTATCGAATACGCTTTGCGAGCGAACTTTTGTAGGTGGGTGGTACGACTAGGCTTATTGGCGCCGGCGCAGGCGCGGCTTACAGACCGAAGGCCTGACGGGGACTTACCCCATCAGGCCTTAAGTCTCGACTTGGTGGCTCCGCGCCTCGCCGAACTACGACAGGCGGACGGCCGCGAGGCCGCGCCGCGACCGCTGGGCGTGGGTGGTAGCACCCAGCAGGCCGGCCCCAGCGACCATCATGAGCAGGAGCGCCGACGGTTCAGGAGTGACTTGCGTCGGGGATTCGCCTCTCAGTGCGGCGGTGCCTGAACTGCTCGTGAACCCGGTCGCGAAGGTCCCTTTGAATCCGGTTCCAGGCGTCAGTATCACGTCGAGCGATTTGGTGTCCGAGTAGATGCCCGCGTAGCTGCCGGTTGCGGGACCGAAGAGGAACTCCATCGCGCCGCCCACGACCGCGTCGTACTTGAAATCCATGAGGGTCGCGCTATACAACATCGGCGCCGCGGCGCTGCCGATGGTCAGCCAGGCCGCAGACGCCACGCCGAGTTTGTTGATCGTTGCGTTCAATTTGAAGGTGGTCGCGGGCGCGAGGTTCTGCGTATCCAGCGTGAGAGCCCACCCGTTTGCCGAAAAGGCGCCCGTGGTTGCGTTATAGGTCGTCGTGATGAATCCCGAATCCACTTCGGGACCCGGACCGATATCGAGCACCCCAAGCGGACCGGCCTGGCTGACCGAACTGAGCCCCAGGACCAGGAACGCAGCCAGAAACAGCATCCTCAACGCCCCGACTTTCCCACGCCTCTTGATCATGACGATCTCCACGTAAACTTTCTGGCCCGACACTTTTACGCGCACCCGGCGCTTTCAAATCTGTCCGGGACATCAGCAAGTCCCGCACCGGACAGGCGGCGCGGCAATGATGTGAAGCTTTACTTGGGATTTCAGTGATCTTTGTCAACGCGTCGCCGTTGGTGGGCCCACGACGTCAAACTGCACGCGGACTTTAGTCTCAAAGCCCCACGGGCGGCTTCCCCGCGGAGGACTTTTTCGAGCATCCTGACTCAAACCGCCAGCGGACGCTCGTCTCGAGCGGCGAGAGACCGCCGTCCGCGTTTTGCCACGGCCAGGATGGCGGCGGCCAGCTTTCCGCTGTCGTGACGAACGGGGTCGCTGCCGGTGTCGAGCAGGTCAGCCTCGATGATCCTGGCGCCCAGCGCGGCCCGGACACCGCCGTCGAACTCAATCCACTGAGCACCCTCCCGGCTGTAGCGGGCCAGCTGCTCCCCGGTCGGCCTGGCCGTGTTCACGAGGATGTAATCGAACAAGTCGTGGCCCGTGTGCTCCCGCAGCACCTGCAGGTGGTCGGAGATCGACATGCCGTCGGTCTCGCCGGGCTGCGTCATCAGGTTCGCTACGTACACTCGGATGCCGCCGACCGCGGCCAGCGTGGAGGCGACCCCGTCGACCAGCAGGTTCGGCAGCACGCTCGTGTAGAGGCTTCCCGGACCGATCACGATGACGTCCGCGTTGATCAGCGCGCGCAGCGCGTCGGGCCACGGCCTGACCGGGCGCGCGAGGCTGAGGCGTCGGATCGCCGCCGGATGGGTGGCGATCAGGGTCTCCCCCTCAACCGTCTCCCCATTGGCCAGTTCGGCCCGAAGCATGACGTCCTCGCACGTCGACGGAAAGACGCGCCCGCGGGCGCCGAGCATCCTCGCCATTTCGTCGATCGCGACCGGAAAACTGCCCGTCATACGCGTCAGCGCCGCCAGCATCAGGTTTCCGATGGCATGGCCACTCAGGTTCGTGCCGTCATCGAAGCGATGGTCGAGGAGCTGGCCGAACGCCGCATCCGACGAAAGCGCCGCCAGGCAGTTGCGCACGTCGCCGGGAGGAAGCACGCCGAGATCCCGCCGCAGCCGTCCGGAGCTGCCGCCGTCATCCGTCACCGTCACGATGGCGCTCAGGCGATCGGACTCGTGTCCTGCGTATCCGCCGGGCGCAGCGCGGAGCACCGCAGCCGCGAGCCCGCGAAGAACAACCGGCAGGCCGGTTCCACCACCAAACGCGACGACGCGAGGGATGGTGGGGGCACGTCCAACTGGCGCGCGCACGAGGCGTGGCGAAGGGAGCGCCGCCACTGCCGGAGGCGCGCTGCTGTCCATGCCCCCACCAACTGAATGTGCCATCAGGAGATCGACGTGAGGCAAGCACGCACGGTGCCACGCGAAAAGCCCGCTGGCGTGGAGTCGCTGTCCCGAAGCAGCCGCAGGTGCACGTCCCCCGAAGACATAAATCCGCTCAGAGGGCGACTCTTCGCGCGATAACGACCCGAGACCTGCAATATTCCTAACGAAGCCGCCTGATTCGTGCAGGTTGCTCCTGTCGCGGATGGCGGCGTCCTTGCTCCGGTCACTGGCACTAAAGAACGCGCGTGGCTGCCAAACCTTACATCACAGATCCGGACGCGCTCGCCGGCGACACCGCGTCGCCGGGCGACGAGATGACGCAGTTGATTCGCGAGCTCTACCCGATTTGCCGGAGCATCACCGGCGAAGGGGTACGGCAGACGCTGCGGCTCCTCGCCCGCGAGATTCCGCTGCACGTCCGCGAGGTCCCGACCGGCACCCATGTGCTCGACTGGGAGGTCCCGCGCGAGTGGAACATCCGCGACGCCTGGATCAAGACGATCGGCGGCGATCGCCTCGTCGACTTCGCCGCGCACAACCTGCACGTCATGAGCTACAGCGTGCCCGTGCGCGGCCGCGTGTCGCTGCCGCAGCTGCGGCGCCATCTGCATTCGCTGCCGGACCATCCGGACTGGATTCCGTACCGCACGTCGTACTACGCGGAGGACTGGGGCTTCTGCGTCACGCATCGCCAGTACGAGACGCTGACCGAGCCCGAATACGAGGTCTGCATCGACGCCGACCTGCAGGACGGCTCGATGACCTACGCCGAATGCTTCCTGCCGGGCAGAAGCGACACCGAGGTGCTGATCTCGGCGCACGTGTGTCACCCGTCGCTGGCCAACGACAACCTGTCGGGGATCGCGGTCGCGGCGCAGCTGGCGCGGTACGTGGCGATGAAGCACCGGCGCTACTCGTACCGGTTCCTCTTCGCGCCAGGAACGATCGGCGCCATCACGTGGCTCGCGCAGCATGACGCATGGGTGGGCCGCATCGCGCACGGCCTCGTGCTCGCCGGCGTGGGCGACCCGGGACCGGTCACCTACAAGGCGTCACGGCGGGGCGATACGGAGATCGACCGGACGATGGCTCACGTGCTGCGCCATCGGAAGGGCGAGCACCGAATCGAAGCGTTCTCGCCGTACGGGCACGACGAGCGGCAGTACTGCTCGCCGGGCTTCGATCTCGCGGTGGGATGTTTCATGCGTTCGCCGTGGGGCAGCTACCCCGAGTACCACACATCGGCCGATTCGCCCGACTTCGTGACGCGGGCGAGCCTCGAGGATTCGCTCGAGACGTGCATCGCGGCCATCGAGGTGCTCGAGGGGAACGCGGCGTATGTCAACCAGCGGCCGAAGGGAGAGCCGCAGCTTGGCCGGTACGGTCTCTACGGCCGCACCGGCGGAAGCGCAGACGTCAACATGGCCATGCTCTGGGTGCTGAATTTGAGCGACGGCCACCACACGCTCCTCGACATCGCGGAGCGCGCGCAGCTGTCTTTTTCGACGGTCCGCCGTGCCGCCGACGCCTTGCAGGACGCAGACCTGCTGGCCGAGGCGCCCGGCCTGACGACAACGGATGCTGCCGCCGGGCGCGGCGGCGGTGAGGGGGTGAGGTGAGGCGATGCGAGTACTGGTAACGGGACACAACGGGTTCATCGGGTCGGTGATGGTCGACGTGCTGGCGCGTGCCGGTCACGAGGTCGTGGGACTCGACACGTATCTGTTCGAGGCCTGCACGTTCGGCCCCGAACGCCGGCAGGTGCCGTCGATGCGCGGCGACGTGCGCGACGTCGAGATAGGCGACCTGGTCGGCTTCGACGCGGTAATCCACCTCGCGGCGCTCTCCAACGATCCGCTGGGCAACCTGAATCCGCAGGTCACGTACGACATCAACCACCTCGCCTCCGTCCGGCTCGCGTGGCTGTCGCGCGAGGCCGGGGTGAAGCGGTTCCTGTTCGCGTCGTCGTGCAGCCTCTACGGAGTCGCCGGCGACGATGGCTTGCTCACGGAGGAGGCCGACTTCAACCCGGTGACGCCGTACGGCGAGTCGAAGGTGCTCGTCGAGCGTGACGTGTCGCGCCTGGCCACGCACTCCTTCAGCCCGGTGTTCCTGAGAAACGCCACCGCCTACGGCATGTCGCCGCGTCTCCGCGCCGACATCGTCGTCAACAGCCTGGTCGGCTACGCGGTCACGACGGGCGAGATTTTCATTCAGAGCGACGGCACGCCGTGGCGGCCGCTCGTGCACGTCGAGGACATCTCGGACGCCTTCCTCGCGGCGCTCGAGGCGCCGCGCGACCTCGTGCACAATCGCGCGTTCAACGTCGGCCGGACGCAGGAGAACTACCAGATTCGGCAGATCGCGGACATGGTGAAGGAGATCGTCCCCGGCAGCCGCGTCACCTATGCCGAGGACGGCGGCCCCGACCCGCGGTGCTACCGCGTGAACTGCGACGAGATCGCGTGGACGCTTCCCGCGTTCCGTCCGCGGTGGACCGTGCGCGAGGGGGTCAAGCAGCTCTACGAGGCATACCGGAACCACAACCTGACGTTCGAGGCCTTCGCCGGCGAGGACTCGCAGTACCTGCGCATCAAGCACCTGCAGCGGCTGACGAGGGCCCGCCAGATCGACAACCACCTGCGCTGGACGGCGCCACAGCTGTCGGGCACGGCGCTGCGTCCGATGTCGTCCGTCGCGGTCTATCCGTCGCTGGGGCACGCATGAAAGTCGTTCTCTTCTGCGGCGGGCTCGGGATGCGCATCCGCGACAACGAGAACGTCCCGAAGCCGATGATCACGATTGGCTACCGGCCGATCGTGTGGCACTTGATGAAGTACTACGCCCATTTCGGGATCAAGGACTTCATCCTGTGCCTCGGCTACCGCGCCGACTACATCAAGAACTACTTCCTGACCTACAACGAGTGCCTGTCGAACGACTTCACGCTCTCCGACGGCGGACGGACGCTCGAGCTGCTGAAGAGCGACATCGGCGACTGGCGGATCACGTTCGTCGACACGGGCCTCAACGCGAACATCGGCCAGCGCCTGAAGGCCGTCGAGCGGCATCTCGAGGGCGAAGAGTATTTCCTCGCCAACTACGCCGACGGGTTGAGCGACCTCAACCTGAACGAACAGCTCGATCACTTCTTCTCGCACAAGCGGACCGCGTCGTTCGTCAGCGTGAAGCCGAACCTGTCGTTCCACTTCGTCAACGCCGACGGCCAGGGGCGCGTCAAGACCATCGAGAACTTCGGCCGGACCCACCTGCGCATCAACGGCGGATTCTTCGTCTTCCATCGCGACATCTTCAAGTACATGGGACCGGGGGAAGAGCTCGTCCACGAGCCGTTTCAGCGGCTGGTCGCCGACGATCAGCTGCTGGCGTACGAGTACGATGGCTTCTGGCAGGCGATGGACACGTTCAAGGATCGCCAGGGGCTGGAAGAGGTCTATGCGGCAGGCCAGGCGCCGTGGGAGCTCTGGAGGGATCGCGACGCGAACGGCGCGGCGGCGCACGTCGACGCGCCGGCCGCCGCGGTGCCGCAGCCGGCCAGGCGCGCGACGCTCCAGCGATAGAATCGAGTCGGATCTGACCTGATGTCCAGCGCCGGCCGTCGTTCGTTGCGGGGCCTCGTGGCGGTCGTGACGGGCGCCAGCAGCGGAATCGGAAAGGCCATCGCGCGCGCCCTGGCGTCGGAGGGCGCACGGCTCGTGCTCGTGTCGCGCGACGAGCGCCGCCTGCGTGACGCCGCGGCGGACTGGCCGGGCGACGCGCCGCCCGCGTTGCTGACGGCCGATCTCCTGCAGGAAGCCGACGTCGCCGGCGTGGCGCGCTCGGTCATCGAGCGGTTCGGCACCGTGGACATCCTGGTGCACAGCGCCGGCACGATCGCGCTCGGCCCGTTCGCCACGTTGCCGCTGTCCTCGCTCGACGAGCAGTACCGCCTTAACGTGCGCGCGCCATTTCAGCTCACGCAGGCGCTGCTGCCGCATCTGGTCGGCGCCCGCGGTCAGGTCGTCTTCGTCAATTCGAGCGCCGGCCTCGTCGCCCGCGCGGGCGTCAGCCAGTACGGCGCGACCAAGCATGCCGCAAAGGCGCTCGCCGACAGCCTGCGCGAGGAAGTGCACGCCGACGGCGTGCGCGTCGTCAGCGTGTTTCCAGGCCGGACCGCGACGCCGATGCAGGCCCAGGTCCGCGACATGGAGGGGCGCGCCTACGACCCGGAAGCCTGTCTTCGGGCCGAGGACGTCGCCTCCGTGGTGCTGAACGCGCTGACGATGCCGGAGTCCGCCGAGGTCAAGGACATCAGCATCCGGCCGATGAAGGAGTAAGCTCGCCCGAATGGTCTTCACGGAGACAGGATTGCCTGGCGCCTACGTGGTCGACATCGAGCCGCGCGCCGACGAGCGCGGACTGTTCGCGCGGTCGTGGTGCCAGGACGAGTTCGGGGCACACGGGCTCGAGACGCGGCTGGTCCAGTGCAGCATCTCCCGCAGCGCACGCCGCCACACGCTGCGCGGCCTGCATTACCAGGCGGCCCCGCACGCCGAGGTCAAGCTCGTGCGGTGCACGATGGGCGCAATCTACGACGTCATCGTCGATCTGCGCCCCGGCTCGCCGACGTGCGGCAAGTACTTCGGCGCCGAGCTCTCGGCCGCCAGCCATCGGGCGCTCTACGTGCCCGAGGGGTTCGCCCACGGGTTCCTGACGCTGGTGGACGAATCCGAGGTCTTCTATCAGATGTCGGAGTTCTATCACCCCGACGCGGCGCGCGGCGTCCGGTGGGACGACCCGGCGTTCGGCATCGCGTGGCCGGCGCGCCCCGCCGTAATTTCCGATCGCGACGCCGCGTACCAGGACTTCGACGGCAGCAAGGGAGTGTCCTGAGTGCTCGGATTGGGGCTCGGCAGCGGCCGCAGGCCGCTTCGCGAAATTCTGTGTCTCGGCGCCCACTCGGACGACATCGAAATCGGATGCGGCGGTACCGTGCTCGAGCTCGTGGGCGGCAACCCCGGCCTGCGGGTCACGTGGGTGGTGTTCAGCGGGAACGCGACGCGCGAGGCGGAGGCGCGCCGCGCCAGCCGCCAGTTCCTGCGCGGCGCCGGCGTGACGCAGGTGATCACGCGTCAGCAGCGCGACGGCTTCTTCCCGTCCCAGACCACCGAGATCAAGGAATTCTTCGAGCAGCTGAAGACGACGTGCTCGCCGGACCTGGTCTTCACGCATTATCGTGACGACCGGCACCAGGACCACCGGACGATTTCGGACCTGACGTGGAACACGTTCCGGAACCACTTCGTGCTCGAGTACGAGATTCCGAAATACGACGGAGACCTCGCGACGCCGAACGTCTTCGTGCCGGTCGGCCGCCGGCAGGCGCGCCGCAAGGTCAGCGTGCTCCTGTCGGCCTTCAAGAGCCAGGCCGGCCAGCACTGGTTCACGCCGGAGTTGTTCTTCGGATTGATGACACTGCGTGGAATCGAGTGCTGCGCGGAATCGGGCTACGCGGAGGCGTTTCACAGCCGGAAGGCGATCGTGTCGGTGGCGCAGGCGCCCGCGCGGCGCGGGCGGTGACGGGCGGCGGGCCCTCCATCGAGGACCCGCGGCAGCGTCCTAGAACACTTCGACTTCGGGAATCGGCACCACGAACTGGCCGCCCCACTCGCGTATGTAGGCCAGCTGCGCGGCGATCTCGTCCTTGAGGTTCCACGGCAGGATCAGCACGAAGTCGGGGCGCGTCTCCCGGATGCGGTCGGGCGCAAAGATCGGGATGTGCGTGCCCGGCAGAAACCGGCCGTGCTTGTACGGATTGCGATCGACGGTGTAGTCGACGAAGTCGGTCCGGATGCCGCAGTAGTTCAGCAGCGTGTTCCCTTTGCCCGGTGCTCCGTAACCCGCGATGGTGCGGCCCTGGCGCTTGGCTTCGATCAGGAAGGCCAGCAGCTTCCGCTTCGTTTCCTTCACCTGCGCCGAAAAGCGCGCGTAGGTCTGGACGCGATTGAGGCCGAACTCCTCCTCGCATCGGATGAGCGCCCTCGCGCGTTCGCTCATCGGCGCGGTGCTGTCGATGTGGCACGCGTAGATGCGCAGCGATCCGCCGTGCGTCGTGAGCTCCTCGACGTCGTAGACGCGCAGCCCGTGCGCGTTGAAAATCCGCTGGACCGTCGTCAGCGACAGATACGAGAAGTGCTCGTGATAGATGGTATCGAACTGGTTCTGCTCCATCAGCCGGACCAGGTGCGGGAACTCCATCGTGATCGTCCCGGCCGGCTTGAGCAGCACCTTCATGCCGCCGACGAAATCGTTGATGTCGGGCACGTGCGCGAGCACGTTGTTGCCGACGATCAGGTCGGCGGGCCCGGGATTGCGCACCAGATCGGTCGCGGTCTCGACCCCGAAGAATCGCACCACGGTCGGCACGCCCTTGGCGACGGCCACCTTCGCCACGTTGGCCGCCGGCTCGATGCCCAGGACCGGAATGGCCTTGCGCACGAAGTGCTGGAGCAGGTACCCGTCGTTGCTGGCGATCTCGAAGACGCGGCTCTCGGCCCCGAGCGCCAGCCGCTCTGTCATCTGTTCGACGTAGCGCCGGGCGTGCTCGACCCAGCTGTCCGAATACGACGAAAAGTAGGCGTATTCCGTGAAGATATTGTCGGGCGTTACATATTCGTCGAGCTGTACGAGGAAACACCGCTCGCACAGGAAAGCGTGCAGCGGATAGAACGGCTCCATGTGATTGAGGGCGTGTGCTGGAACGAAACTCTCGCAGAGCGGAGACATCCCCAGGTCCACGAACGTCCGGGTCAATGGAGCCGCGCAGAACCGGCACGTCCGGCCTTTTGCGGGCGCGGCCGTGCCTGTTGTCACTGCCGTCGCTTCACCAGTTCCCTGTGCCAACGAGCTCATAGCGTGGAATTCCTCGAAGAAGTTGGGTGTAGGTCCGGTCGGGAGCAAGGATACGGCCACACGGGGCACAGTCGACACCCGTCGCGCGATCAGTGACTTATGCCGTTCGACCGCGATTATGCCGATTGAACGGCCACCGGAAGTCTCCCGTGGGGCAGACTAAATGGCTCGGCGGCAGGATCGTGAAGCGGGATCGTGAAGCCTTGAATGACGTAAATTTAAGTTGACTTTAGTTGCCCCCTCGCTCACGATCCCTGCCTTCAATCGCAATTCTGCGCGCCGGAAATTGTTGCCTGCAGATTCGGTGATCTGCAGGTCGGATATCGATTTGCGGCGAAATCACGACGAGAGAGCGGATCCATCATGCTGATCCCTATCTGCCTGACGGGCAGCAGCCTCGCGGTGCGCGAGATTGATGACGAGGCGACCCGGATCGCCCGGTTCGATATCAGGGTCCTCATCACGGGCGACAGCGGTGTCGGCAAACAGACGCTCGCCCGCCTCATTCACCAGCGCAGTCCGCGGGCCGATCGTCCGTTCGGGACGGTCGATTGCGGGACGATTGCCGATTCGACGTTCGAGTCCGAATGGCTGGCGCCGCTGTCGGCGGCCGACGGCACGCTGTTCCTTCGCGGCGCGGAGGAAATGAGTGCGCGGAAGCAGGCGATGCTTTACCGCTTCCTGGACGCCGTCTACGACGCCGACGGGTCGTCTGCGGGCCAGCTGTCGGGGCGCCCGCGCCTCCGCGTGCTCGCCGGGTCGCGGGTGAGGCTCTTCGAGGCCGTTGAGGCGGGCACCTTCAGGCACGATCTGTTCTACCGGTTGAACACGGTCCATTTGTGCATTCCGCCGCTTCGCGAACGGACCGAGGATATTCCGGTTCTCTTCGAGCACTTCGTGCACCAGATCTCGGACGTGCGGCAGTGCGCCCTTCCCTACATCGCCCCCGAGACCCGCCAGGCGCTGCTGGACTACTCGTGGCCCGACAACGTTCGCGAATTGAAGCAGGTCGCGGAACGGCACGTGCTGAAAGGCGGCGACCCGCGCGTCGAGGGGCGCATGCTCGCGCGGCAGGTGCAGTTCGAGAGCATCAGGGCGAAACGGGCCGTCCACGCGTTTCGAGCGGACGTCACGGTGATTAGCACGCCGCGTCCGCGCCCTGGAGCGCGGCCGCGGACCACCACGTAACGACCCGGTTCAGATCCTCACTTCGGATCGAACGCCACGTCGCTCGCCGAGCCGCCGCCAGGCAGGCGAAACCGCCGGACGAGGGCGCCCGACGCCGGATCGATCCCCGCCACGCCCGACTCGTCGGCCGACGTGATGTACGAGAGCAGCCGTGCGTCCGACCGGTCCCTTCGCGCCATCGACACGTCCACGAGCGGGACGACGCGGATGTCGGCAGCCTGATCGATGATGCCGATGCGCTCGTGCGACGCCTCGAGCATGACGACCACGCGCCCGTCGGACGACGTCCGGAGCGCGGCCGGCGCGTTGCCGGCACCGAGATCGACAGTCCCCGTCGACACGCGGCGCTCGAGGTCGATGAAGAGAATCGCGTTCTTCGCCGGGACGGAGATCAGCGCCGTGCGGGCATCCGGCTCGAGCGTCAGATCGCCCACCTGTTCGCCGATCGGCATCACCCACACCCAGCGTCCCGTCGCGGCTTCGATCGCGGCCAGTGCGTTCTGCGACACGTCGCCGCCGCGGCTCAGTGCGTAGACGAGTTGCCCCGTTGCGTCGGGGATGGCCGCGAGGATCGCGCTGCCTGGCTGCCCCGCCGCGAACCGCATCACCAACTGGCTGCTTGCCGTGTCAATCACGTCGACAACGTTGCTGCCGCTTTCGGATACGAAGACCCTGCTGCCGTCCGCCGTCTGCGCCAGCCGATGCGGCTTCCGTCCGAACGGCGCCGGCAACGAGATGGCTCCGACACGCGTCATCGTCGCTTTGTCGATCACGGACACCGTGTCGCTGTCCTCGTCGGCGACAAAGACCCTGCTGCTGCCGATCGGCGCCGCGATCGCAACAGGCTTCGCGCCAACCGGAATCGTCGCGAGCACGTCGCCGGTCGCAGCGTCGAACGCGGCGACCATCTGCGCTGACGCGCTCGTCACCCACAGCGTCCCCTCGGCCGCTGATTGCGGCGCCGCAGGCGCGGAGCGCCAGCTGGCGCTCGACGCCGCTGCCGGCATCGCGGACGCGGTCACCATGCCGGGACCCCCGAGCGACGTCACCGCGCTCGTCGTGATCGCGAAAGCCGGCGACGGCGCGCTGCGTGCGTTGCCGCCCGCCGCCTCGGCGGTCACGGTTGCGACGTAGGTCCCGTTCGGCAACGATGCCAGTGTCGCCGAGATGTTCGCGGCGTACTCGCCATTGACCACCGACGGCTTCCCGAGGTCGGCATTCGCCATCGGCGCCTCGGTGTTCACGTTGGCGCCGTCGGTGAAGATCTCGAGCACGTACCGGCTGACGATCGAGTCGTCGGACGAGGGCGTGAACGTCGCGGTTCCGGACGAACTACCGTCGACGGTGACCGTCACGGGCGCCGACGTCGACGAGGCCCCCTTGTTGTCGATCGCGGTCACGACGAACGAATACGCGCCCGCTGCGCCGGCCGTCCAATCGACGCTGAACGGAGCCGCCGTGCGGGAGCCAATCAGCGTGGACCCGCAATAGAAGTCCACGCGCGCGACGGTGCCATCACCATCCGTCACCGACGCCGACACGGTAATCGTCGCGGGCGCCTGCATGACGGCGCCGTCCATCGGCGACAGCATCGTGATCGACGGCGGCCCGTTCAAGGCCCCGATGCTGACGGCGACGGCGGCGGACGTCCCGACGTTTCCCGCCGCATCGCCCGCCCGTGCCTGCAGCGAGTGCAGCCCGGCCGCGAACGCGGCCGTGTTCCAGTTGATGCTGTACGGCGCCGTGGTGTCCGACCCGATCGACGTGCCGTCCACGAGGAACGTGACCGAGCTGACGCCGACGTTGTCGGACGCGCTGGCCGTGACGGTGACGGTCGCGCTCACCTGCGCGCCCGCGATCGGAGACGAGATCGCGACCGACGGCGGCATCGTGTCACCGCTGATGTTCGGCAGCGGCGCGACCTCGGGTGCCGACCCGATCGGCGTCGTCATGTCCGACTGAATCTCCCCCGCGGTCAGCGCGATGTCGTAGACGCGGACTTCGTCAATCGTGCCCGCGAAATACTGCCCGCCGCCGCTGTCGCCACCGATCTGCAGCGGTCCGTTCGAGGTGTTCATGCCTCCGGTCCGCGGCGCGCTCGAGGCCAGGACGCCGTTGACATACATCCTGAGGGTCGCGCCGTCGTAAGTCGCCGCCAGGTGGGTCCACGTGTCGACGGGAATCGCCGACGCACCGTAGACGTTGCCCGGCGCGAAGGTACCGCCCGCAGCCGGCCGCGCCGAGCTCGTGGACGTCGCCTCGAGGTAGTAGTCGTCGTTGCCCTTGTAGATCACGTCGCGCCACTTGGCGTTGACGGCTGTCGGCTTCACCCACGCCTCGAGCGTCACCGCGCTGGTCGGCCGCAGCGATGTTGCGCTCGGGATGTTGACGAGCGCGTTCGTCCCGTTGAATGCGAGCGCGCCGCCAAGCCGGCCTGCGGGCGTCCAGCTCGCGTTCCTGATCTTGCCGTCGTTGTGGCTGCTCGACCCGTCCTGTGCCACGTTGCCGGCGCCCTCGTCGAACGAGTACGCCGCCACGAGACCCTGGCCGGGCTGCGGCGCGGGCGATGGCGACGGCGACACCACGCTGGCAATTGCGGTGACGTCACTCGCCGAGCCGTTCCCGGTATTGCTCTCGCCACCGCCGCTGGCGGTCGCCGTGTTGGTCACCGAGGACGGCGCCGACGTCGCGACGGTCACGGTGACTGTCACGGAGGGATAGCTGGCGCCTGGGGCGAGCGCGTCGGCGCGGGTGCACGTCAGGCTCGACACGGTGCAGGTCCAGCCCGAGCCGTTGATTCCAGCCGCCGTCAGGCCGGCCGGAAGGTAGTCACGGAGCGTGACCGTGCCGCTCGTCGCGCCGGCCCCGCTGTTCCTGACCGTGAGCGTGTACGCGCCGGTCTGGCCCTGCGTAAAGCTTCCGACGTGCGTCTTGGTGAGCGTCAGGTCTGCCGGCGATGGCGGCGCGGGAGTTGGCGTGGGCGTCTGCCCGCCAGCGCCGATCGGCGTGTTCATGTCGGCGCGAATCTGCGCGTCGCTGATCGCGGTGCTGTAGATGCGCACCTCGTCGATCGCGCCCGCGAAGTACTGTCCGGCGCCGCTGTCGCCACCGATCTGCAGCGGACCGCCCGAGACCGCGATCCGTGCGATTTGCGACGTGCTCGACGCGAGCGTACCGTTGACATAGAGCTTCAGCGTCGCGCCGTCGTAGGTCGCCGCCAGGTGCGTCCACGCGTTGACCGGAATCGCCGACGAACCGTAGACGTTGTCCGGCGCGAACGTGCCGCCCGCCGCCGGCCGCGCCGAGCTCGTGGATGTTGCCTCGAGGTAGTAGTCGTCGCTCCCCTTGTAGATCACGTCGCGCCACTGCGAGTTGACGGCCGTCGGCTTCACCCATGCTTCGAGCGTCATCGCCGCGCTCAGGCGCAACGACGTCGTGCCGGGAACCGTGACGAGCGCGCTCGACCCGTTGAACACCAGCGCGCCGCCCAGGCGGCCCGCGGTCGTCCATGTCGCGTTGCTGGTCGTGCCGTTGTTGCCGCTGCCCGACGCGTCCCTGGCGGACGTGCCGCTGCCCTCGTCGAACGAGTACGCGGCTACGAGGCCTTGCGCCGACGCGCGCGGCGCGGTGAGATGTGCGACGCCGATCACCGTGACGCCGATCAGAAGGATTCGCGGCGTCACGCTGGCGCCGAACGAGGTGCGCACGACCGACTTCCTTTTCCGGGGGGAAAGGCGCAGACAGCGTGCGTCCGCTCGACGGCCTCAGCGGCAAGGGGGGTGCCACGAACGCGATCGGGCGGCGGAGGCCGGCCCGAACGGCCGTCAACTCACTGTGAATTCACACGGTCGCACGCGCTGGCGTGTCGCTCGTGACAGCAGTAATGAGGAGGAACCGCCGGGAGAGAATGACGAAATCGCGCCCCCCTGCACAGAAGTGTCCCCGCAGGAGGGCGCGCAGCAGCGATCAATTCAGGGAATCGACGAACCTGCGCCAGTCGTCACTCTGTTCGTCGCCGATCTCGACTTCCGCGCCGCACCACCATCGAGGCGTGCCGCCCGCGGCCACGCGGGCCCATATGGGATGAATGGAGACGACTCCGACGCTGGGAATCGCGACCGCGTCGACCGTGAGAAGGGCCTCGTCCGGCGCACCCGTCAACTCGAGGCGGAGACCGCCGTAGCTGACGTCGACGACCCTGGCCGCGTCGCCACTGACGTCGACCTCCATGTCCGCGTGCTTCCGGGGCCACTGGCGAGCGACCGTTGACGAGGGCTGCT
>DASQAX010000175.1:0-4861 GCA_035635535.1 Vicinamibacterales bacterium
GACGAGATCGAACTTGGCCGTGTCCGCGACCGCCATCACGGCCATCACGCCTGCCTGGATCGGATCGCTGACCACGAGGTCGGCGGCGTCGGGGACGCTGCCGGCCATGTTGAGTGAGATCACGTAGAGACCGTTCCTGCGGACCTCTTCGACGGCCTCCGAGATGGCGCCGCCCATCAGCGAGCCGGCCAGGACGAGCAGCTTGACGCGCGGCAGGCGCGCGGCCGCGCGGACGGCGGCTGCCAGCGCCTCCTCGCCCACGAGCGGGATGGTGTCCACCGAGATGCGTTCGCCGCGGATGTTGTGGCGATCGGCCTCGGCGATGGCGCCGAGCGCCACCTGCCCGACCTGCGCGCCGCCGCCCATGACGACGATCCGCTTGCCGTAGATCTTGGCGAACGAGGGGATCTCCTCGAGGCCGTGCACGCCGTCGAGCCGTTTCAGGTCCGCGAAGAGCGCGTCCGGAGCCTCTGCCAGCTCCACCTCGAAGTAGATGTCCGCGCGGTCGCCGGCCGAATGGAGGTCGACGTAGCGGATGTTCGCGTTGTGATCCGCGAGCACCTTCGTGATCGACGACATCATGCCCGGGCGATCCGAGGCCGTGACCACGACTGCGTGAAGGTTGCTCATCGGTTGACCGATGGTATCGCGGGCGGCTTGCCGACCGCCACGAGCGATTTCAGGATCACCGACTCCGTTTACAAGGTCTTGCCGCCCGTGTCGACGGCCGGGACCGTGATGATGCCGCGCTCGCGATAGATCGGACGGATGACCGCCCGGATCGCGGGCAGCTTGTACGCGAACCAGGCGCTCCCTGCGATGCAGGCGATGCCGCTGGCGAGCACGGTGTTGGGCGCGCCGTAGCGGTCCGCCATGACGCCGCCGATCAGGCTGCCGATCGGCACCGTGCCGAAGAACGCCATCGTGTAGAAGGACATCACCCGGCCGCGCAGCCGCTCCTCGACGATGGTCTGGAGGATCGTATTGGTCGCGGCGAGGTGAATCATGAACCCGCAGCCGGCAATCGCGAGCACGACGAACGACAGCCACAGCGAGGTCAGCTGCGAAAAGACGACGAGCCCGATGCCGAACACGACCGACGCCCACATGATGATGCGGCCGAGGCCGAGGACCGACTCCCGCTGCGCCAGGTACAGGGCCCCGGCCAGCGCGCCGACGCCGGTCCCCGTCATCAGCAGCCCCAGCGTGTTCGGGCCGCCGTGGAACACTTTCTTCGCGATGGCGGGCATCAGGACCGTGTAGGGCGTGCCCGCCGCGCACACGATGGCGACCAGCAGCAGCGCGGAGCGAATGGGAACCGAGTGCAGCACGTACTTCCAGCCGTGGTGGAGCTCGTCGAGCAGGTGCATCTCCGCGGCTTCGTGCCGCGCCCGCGGGGGGACGCGCATCGCGACGATCGATCCGATGACGGCCACGTAGGAGATGGAGTCGACGGCGAAGCACCAGGCCTCGCCGAACCCCGCGATCAGCAGCCCGCCAATCGAGGGCCCGATGATGCGCGTGCCGTTCACCATCGACGAGTTCAGCGCGATGGCGTTCGGCAGGTCGCGCCGGTCCTCGACCATCTCGCTGACGAACGCCTGCCGCGCCGGCGTGTCGAACGAGTTGATCACCCCCTGCACCACCTGCAGCCAGATGATCTGCTTGACGGTGATGACGTTGGTGAACGTCAGCACGGCGAGCACCGCGGACTGGACGAGCGAGGCGGCCTGCGTGACCAGCAGGATGCGGCGGCGGTCGTGCCGATCGACGAGCACGCCGGCAAACGGCGTGATGACGAGCGTCGGAATCTGCCCGGCGAACCCCGCGATGCCGAGCAGCAGCTCGGACCCGGTCAGCCGGTAGACGAGCCAGCTCGTCGCGACGCGCGTAATCCAGGTGCCGACGAGGGAGACGCTCTGGCCGCCGAAAAAGAGGCGGAAGTTGCGATGCTGCAGGGCGCGAGTCAGGCGCCCCGCGGGCGAGGGCATAGCCTCATTCTAGACCGCCGATGAACCGCGTCATGATGTCGCCGACCGTGGCGCGCTGGTCGACGTGCGGCGAGTGGCCGCAGTGGTCCAGCATGATGCCCTCGCACCGCCCGCCGAGCGCGGACACCAGCGCGTTCACCTGCCGGTCGGTGCCGTATTCGTCCTGCTTGCCCTGGATCACCAGCGTCGGGCAGCGCACGTCCGGCAGGTACCCCTCGATGTTCCAGCGCCGGAACTCGGGACGCAGCCACACGTCGGTCCAGTACTGGAACAGCGTGTCCACGTTGCTGTGATGCCGCGCGAGCTTCGTGCGCAGGTCGCTGGTGCGATACAGCTCGCGCAGCTCCGTGATGCGCGTGATGGTGCAGTCCTCGACGAACACGTGCGGCGCCTCGAGCACCAGCGCGAACGGGTCGCCGGCGCCCGAGCCGGCGTGGATCAGCGCAATCGATGCGCCGTCGCTGTGGCCGACGAGGATCGGCCGCCGCACCTCGAACACGTCGAGCAGCTGCGGCAGCACCGTGACCGCTTCGTCGTGCATGAAGCGGAGCGGGCGCGGGCCCGTCAGCGCGTCCGATTTGCCGTGACCGCATCGGCTGTAGACGAGCGCGCTGCAACCGGCCCGTGAGCACACCTCTTCGGGAAAGCTCCGCCACTGGCTGAGCGAGCCGAGCCCCTCGTGGAGGAACACGAGCGTCGGCGCCTCCGCGGGCGACAGCCCGTGCCACGCGTACTCGAGACGTACGCCGTCAATCGAGACGAATTCGGCCACGCGCGATCCTGATCTGGCGGGTCCGACCGCCTTCGCGCTTCGCGCTACGGCGAGTCCGCCGTAGCCTTGGCGGAGGCGGAAAGGACCCGCCCTACACTACCAATCTAACGGACGGGTACCGCGAAGGGTAGGCCGGGTCCTTCTGGACCCGGCATCCACGTTACGATACCCGCGTGATCGCGCTCCCCGACACCTTCAACGCCGCCACCTGGTTCGTGGATCGCAACGTCCACGAAGGCCGCGGCGCAAAGGTCGCGATCGAATGCGGCGACGAGCGCGTCACCTACGCCGAGCTGCTCGAGCGCGTGAACCGCGCCGGCAACATGCTGCGCGAGCAGTTCGACGTCCGCATCGAAGAGCGCATCGTCCTGCTGCTGCTCGACGGCCCGGAATTCATCTACACGTTCTTCGGCGCGATCAAGATCGGCGCGGTGCCGATTCCGACCAGCACGCTGTGGAAGCCGGCCGACTACGAGTACGTGCTCAACGACTCGCGCGCGCGCGTCGTGGTGATCAGCGAAGCGCTCGTGCCGCAGGTGCAGGCGATTCCGCGCGAGCGGCTGCGCTACCTCGAACACACCATTGTGGCGGGTCCGAAAGGATTCGCGGCCAATGCCTCACCTGACCTGGAGGCGGCGGCGATCACCAGGGACGATCCCGCCTTCTGGCTGTATTCGTCAGGAAGCACGGGATTCCCGAAGGGGTGCGTCCACCTGCAGCACGACATGGTCGTCTGCACCGAGCTGTACGGGAAGGGCATCCTCCAGATGTCCCCGAACGACCGCTGCTTCAGCGTCGCGAAGCTGTTCTT
This sequence comes from Vicinamibacterales bacterium, assembly GCA_035635535.1. Lineage (GTDB taxonomy): Bacteria > Acidobacteriota > Vicinamibacteria > Vicinamibacterales > UBA2999 > Gp6-AA40. The sequence continues at coordinate 3,575 of DASQAX010000175.1, forward strand.
CGCCTACGGCCTCGGCAACGCGATGTACTGTCCGTTCGGCGTCGGCGCGACGACGATCCTGCGGCCAGGGCCGCCCGCCGCGGCCGACGTCTACGCGACGATCGAGAAGCATCGGCCCACGCTGTTCTTCTCGGTGCCGACCAATTACGGGATGCTCCTGGCCCACACGCGGGAGGGCAGGGACTTCGATCTGTCGAGCATCCGGTACGCCGTGTCGGCCGGCGAGGCGCTGCCGCCCGCACTCTTCGAACGTTTCAAGACGCGCTTCGGCGTCGAGATTCTCGACGGCATCGGATCGACGGAAATCCTCCACATCTTCATCTCCAACCGCCCGGGCGACATTCGGCCAGGGTCGAGCGGGAAGCTGGTCGACGGGTACGAAGCGCGCATCCTCGACGAACAGAACCGGGACGTGCCCGCCGGGGAGATTGGCAACCTGCTGATCAGCGGCGACTCGACGTGCGCGTGCTACTGGAACAAGCACGAGAAGACCAAGGCCACGATCGAAGGCCGCTGGATTCGTACCGGCGACAAGTACTACCAGGACGCCGATGGCTACTACTGGTACGCCGGGCGGTCGGACGACATGATGAAGGTCGGCGGCATCTGGGTCAGTCCCGTCGAAGTCGAGAACGCGCTCATCGAGCATCCGGCCGTCCACGAGTGCGGCATCGGCGCACGCGCCGATCACGACGGCCTCCTCAAGCCCTACGCGTTCGTCGTCGTCCGGCAGGGGGTCGGCCAAACGCCAGAGCTGGCGGCGGAGTTGCAGCAGTTCGTCCGTTCGAAGCTGGCGGAATACAAGCGGCCGCGGTGGGTGGAGTTCATTGACGAGCTGCCGAAGACCGCGACCGGCAAGCTGCAGCGCTATAAACTGCGGGAACGGGCCGCCGCCGCGACGTTCGACGCGCGGGGCTCGAAGGCGGAAGCGACGTGATAGAGACGAAAGAGCTCGTCGATTACCAGCTCGACCCGGCGGCGTGCAAACACTGGCGCGTCACCTACGACGGCCGGGTCGCGACGATCACGATGGACGTCGCCGAAGAGGGCGGCATCCGCCCGGGCTACAAGCTGAAGCTCAATTCGTACGACCTCGGCGTGGACATCGAGCTCCACGACATCCTGCAGCGCATCCGCTTCGAACGTCCCGACATCGGCGCCGTCGTCATCACGAGCGCGAAGAACCGCGTCTTCTGCTCGGGCGCGAACATCTACATGCTGGCGCAGTCGAGCCACGCGTGGAAGGTGAACTTCTGCAAGTTCACCAACGAGACGCGCAACGGCATC
>DASQAX010000176.1:0-2775 GCA_035635535.1 Vicinamibacterales bacterium
GCGCCGCGGTTGTGACTGCTTCAGGCGGACTTCCACCTGCCGGTCGCAATCTCTCCTCCGGCAGCCCCAGCCCCTCGAGCCGCTCCGGGTACGTCAGCGTCTCCTGCGACGCGATGGGCGCACTGCTGGGGATAGCAGACGGCGACACCGGCTCCGCGGAACGAACGACGTCGGCCGTCGGATCGGTCACTGCATCGACGGACGCTTCGCTGGCATCCGCGGGCCGCTGCGCGCGCACGCCGCGGCCCACCATCACGCCACACAGGAAGATGACTACGGCGACGACCGTCGAGGCCATGAAGAGAAAGACCAGCTGCTTACCATTCAGCTGAATCTCATGAAGGCCTTCGTCTGCCATTACTTGAGGTGTCGAGATTCTAACACGCTACCAGTTGTATGCCGCTTCTTTTTGCGCGCGGCTGGTCGCCACAACCGCGGAGCGGCGATGAGCTAGGGCAGCGTGTCGAGCAGGCGGCGCGCCTCGGTGTTCCCGGGCTGACGCGTGAGGATGGTCTGCAGCTCGCTGCGCGCGGCATCCACGTTCTTCGTCTGGATGTAGGCGTCGGCGAGCGCGAGATGCGCGTCGATCTGATCGTCGCTCCAGATGGAAATCTTCAGCTCGTCGATCGCATCCGCCACCTGCCCCTGGCGCAGGTAGACACGCCCGAGCAGGAGGTGCGCCTCGCGCTCGTACGGCGAGAGGTAGATGGCGCGCCGAAGCTCGCCGACGGCTTCCGCGTCGCGTTGTGCCTGGAACAGGCGCCGGCCGCTCTCGACGTGAAACGCCGCCTGCTCGCGCTGGTCGCGCTGCTCCGCCGCCGCAATCGCCTCCTCGACGCGCGGCATGCCCGCGACGTCGAGCTCGGTCTTGACGCGTTCGAGGTTGGGCGGAATCGCGTCCGTGCCGGGGTGCTTGCTGTCCCAATCCGCGTAGGTCGAGGACAGACGCTTGGCGAGCTCCTCCTCCCGCTGCCCTTCCACCGCGTTCGCGGACGCCTGCAGCGCGACGCCGAGGATCCAGTGCGCCGCGGCATCCTGCGGGTTGCGCCGCACCGTCTCGCGAAGCCACGTCACCGCGGTCAGCGTGTTGTGCGCGAGCCATGCCGCGTAGCCGAGATTGAAGGTCAGATCGGGATCGGCGGGATTGGCGTCGACCGCCTGCCTGAAGAACTCCTGCGCCGAGGCATCGGGCGAGCGGGCCGTCCGGCGCAGTTGCGCGATGCCGAGGTCGTTGAGCAGCGCCGCGTCGCGCTTCTCCCGGTTGAGCGCGGTCAGCTGATCGATCGCCTCCGCGTGCTGCCCGAGGCTCATCATCGACAGTCCCGCGTAGAAACGCGCCTGTCGCGACAAGGGATGGCGTGCGGGCACCTGGCGCGCGACGTCGAGCGCCTGCCGGTGGTCGCCCTGCTCGGTGTAGACGTTCCACAGCGCGAGGCGCGCGCGCTGAAAGTCGGGCGCGAAGCGCAGCGCCTCCTTCAGGAAGACGATCTTCGTGGCCGGGTTCTCGGCGACCGACCCCTTCACGTACTGCTCGAAGGCGGCAATCGGCGGATGCCCGCTTTCCATCTCCGTCGTGGTCACCGTGGAGTCGGGCAGCAGGCGGCGCGCGACCCTGGCGAAGAGGCCGAAGAATTCGGTGAGCGGCCCTTGCTCGACGATGTCCGGGAACGTCCGGCCCGCATCGAGCCGAAGCGCGCGGGCGCGAACGGTCAGCACGCTGCCCTCGATCGCGAACGAGCCGGTGACGACCTGCTCGGCGCCGACGATCTGGCCGACGCGGATGATGGTCGCCTCGCTGAGCGCCGCGACCGCCGGCACGCGGAGGCGCTCGAAGGCGCGGAGACGATCCTCGCGCGAGATCGCGCGGGCGCCCAGCGCGACGAGGTCGTCTGTGAGCGCGACCGCGGACCCTTCGCCAAGCCAGGTGAAGCGCGGCTCGCGCGTCGCGTTCTCGAACGGCATGACCAGCTGCCTCGCGCCCACTGGCACGGGCGACTGGGCGCTCGCGGGAGCGGAGAACGCGCAGATGACGAGAACCGCGAACCCGCGAACCGCCGAACCCCCGAACCACCGGGTTCTCATCCGGCAGCCCGCGCTGGCCTCACCAGCACCGACATCAGGCACTGTCCCGCCCCCGTCGCCCGGCACTGCTCGGTCCCCACTTCGACGTCGAGGTTGAACAGATACATGAGCCTGCGGATGGCCGACGCATAGAACTCGCAGAGCGGCTGCTCGGTCCGGTCGCGCACCTCGCAGAAGATCGATCCGCGGATGTCGACGGCGCCCCGTCCCTTCCGCCACTTCACGATCGCGCGGCTCCCGCGGTACGTCGTCCGGATCATCTTGCGCGCGACGCGCATCACCAGGTGCACGCGGATGCCGGGCGGCGCCGCGCGGATGACGGCGCGCTCGAACGCCGGCAGATCGGCGACCGTCCACTCGGCGGTGTATTCACCGGCGCGGCCCGCAATCAGACGATACGGCCCGCCTTCCTGCCGCAGGAAGCTGAGCACCGCGGCGAGCGGCGCCAGCCCGATGCGGCCGTCGCGCAGGCCGGATGGATTGAGCCACGACTCGTAGAATTCGAGCCGCGTCGGGAGCAGATCCGCGATGCCCTGGTGCAGGCTCGCTACGAGCAGCCGACCTATGCCGGCTTCAATCATGCGCAATGTCTGATAACGTACAGGTGGCGGGAACGCACGCCTGACGACCACGAGCGCGCGCGGCTTGCAGCCGGACGCGACAACTTCCCAGCGTACCACGAATGATCCTTCC
>DASQAX010000177.1:0-4849 GCA_035635535.1 Vicinamibacterales bacterium
GATGATGAACGGCGCGACCGCGTTCACCAGGTGCACTTCCAGCAGTTCGACCGACGACACTTCGTGCAGCAGCAGCCGCCACGAGTTGCGCCCGCGCAAATCGACCTGCTGTAAATCCTGATCGAGCCGACCCGCGGGAAAGAGATCGACCTGGCCGGGCCTGTCTTCCGGCAGCAGCGCCACCTGTGACATCCGCGCCGCATTGGCCGGCGCCTGCGGCCCCGTCGTACCCGCCTTCCCCGCCTCGAGCAACGCCGCGTTCTCGCGCTCCATCATGTGCGCGTAGAAATCGGGAGGACGACGGACGGTCTGGCACGCGTTGTTGACGATGAAGTCGAGGCGGTCGCGCGTCGCCAGCATCTGCCGGCAGAAGGCCTCGACGCTCGGCGTGTGGCGCAGGTCGAGCCCGAACACCTCGACGCGGTCCTTCCATGCCTCGAAGTCGGGCTCCTGCGAGTAGCGAATGGCGCAGTCGCGCGGAAAGCGCGTCGTCACGATCAGGTGCGCGCCGGAGCGCAGCAGCTTGAGCCCCGCCTGGTAGCCGATCTTCACGCGCCCGCCCGTCAGCAGCGCGACGCGGCCTCGCAGGTCGGCGAGCTCAGTCCGCTTGCGGTAGTTCAACTCCGCGCAGCCGGGACAGAGCTGGTCGTAGAACTGATGAATGTGCGTGTACTTCTCTTTGCACACATAGCAATGAAGGAGCTCGGACGCGCGAGGCGAACCTGCGGGGCCGGCTTCAGCCGGCCCGCCCTCCGGCAGAAAATAATTCGGCGTGGTGAACACCGGCTTGCGCCGCAGCGTTCGAATCCCCGTGTCGTGCAGCACACCGTCGTCCCGCTTGACGCGCGCCGCCTTGCGCTGCTTGTCGACGACCTTCGCCCTCCGCCGCCGCTCGACACGGTCCGGGTGGTAGACGTTCGCCACCGCCTTCAGGAAGCGCTCGCGGTCCTCGTCCGGCAGATCCTCCAGCACGCTGCGGTCGGTCGCAATACGCTCGAGCAGTTCCGCGACGCGCGCCAGGCTCTCTCGGTCCATCGAACCAGCGTAACAGGTCGCGTCTGATCTAAAATCCGCCTTCAGGACGAGCCATGGGAAAACTGCCTCTTGTCGCGGTCCTGCTCGCATTGGCCGCCGTCCAGGCCAACGGTCAAGCCGGCCCGCCGCGCGCGGCGCCTGCCGCGCCGAAGCCATCAGGAGGCGGTCGCATCGCGGGCCATCCGAATTTCAACGGCCTGTGGCAGGCGATGACCGAGGCCAACTGGGACATCCTCGCCCACAACGCGCGCCCGGGTCCTCCGCAGTTCGGCGCCCTCTTCTCGGAGCCCGCGGGCGTCGGCGTCGTCGAGGGGAACGCAATCCCGTATCAGCCCTGGGCGGCCGAGAAGCAGAAGGAGAATTTCAGGAAGCGCTGGACGGACGACCCCGAGGCGAAGTGCTACATGCCGGGCGTGCCGCGCGCGACCTACATGCCGTTCCCCTTTCAGATCGTCCAGGGGAACAGCGAGATCATCATCGCCTACCCGTTTGGGAGCGCGAGCCGCATCCTCCACATGACCGATGTCGGCGAGAGCCCGGCCGACGCCTGGATGGGATGGTCGCGCGCGACATGGGAGGGCGACACGCTCGTCGTCAACGTCACCAACCAGATCGAGGACACGTGGTTCGACCGCGCGGGCAACTTCCACAGCGAGCAATTGAACGTAGTCGAGCGCTACACGCCGGTGAGCGCCGACCTCATCCAGTACGACGCGACGATGACGGATCCAAAGGTGTTCACGCGGCCGTGGAGGATCACCCTGCCGCTCTATCGGCGGCTCGAGAAGAACGCGCAGTTCCTCGAGTTCAAGTGCGTGCCGTTCTCGGAAGAGTTGATCTACGGCCATCTGAGGAAGCCATGAGACAGCTACACATCGCCATCCTCGCCGCGCTCGCGTGGTGCATCACGGCACCCGCGGCGTTCGCCCATCACTCGTTCTCCGCCGAATTCGACGTCAACAAGCCGATCAAGCTGCAGGGCACGGTGACCCGGGTGCAATGGATCAACCCGCACACGTGGATCTACATCGACGTGAAGAAGCCCGACGGCACGACCGAGAACTGGGGCGTCGAGGCCGGCACGCCGAACACGCTGTTCCGGCTCGGCTTCACGCGCGACTCAGTGCAGGTCGGCTCGGTCATCATCGTGGACGGCTACGAGTCGCGCGACGGATCGAAGCGGGCCAACGGCCGCGACATGACGCTGCCCGATGGCCGCAAGCTGTTCATGGCGTCATCGGTCGGCAACGACGCGGCGAGCAAGGATAAGTAGCAAGGAGACGTGTGATGCGCGCAATCGTAGCCACGACACTGCTTGTGACCGCAGCGCTGATCTCCCTGCAGGCGCAGACGCAGACGCAGGCGCAGCGCCGGGCAGCGCCGGCCGTCAAGGCCGGCGCCGCAGGTGAGTGGAAAACGCCGTGGGGCGATCCTGACCTGCAGGGTACCTGGTCGAACCAGACGCTGACGCCGCTCGAACGCCCGCGCGAGTTCGCCGACAAGCCGGTACTCACCGAGGCCGAAGCCGCGGCGTACGAGAAGCGCCTCGTCGACGCCGGCAACGTGGACAACCGGAATCCCGGCACCGTGCAGGACGTCAACCTGGCCTACAACCAGGTGTGGTGGGATCGCGGCAACCGAATCGTCGCGGACCGGCGCACGTCGCTCGTCGTCGATCCGCCGGACGGCCGGATTCCGCCGCTGACGCCCGCGGCGCAGAAGCGGCGGGACGAAGACCGCGCGGCGTCGGATGCCGAGAAGTTCGCGGCGTCGTGGCTCGACTTCGACGTCTACAGCCGCTGCATCATCCGCTCGGCGCTCCCGCGCCTCTCGACCGGCTACAACAACAACTACGAGATCGTGCAGGCGCCGGGCCTGGTGGCCATCGTGCAGGAGCAGGTGCACGAGACGCGGATGATTCGGCTCGGCAACACGCCGCACCTGCCGTCGGACGTGCGTCAGTGGCTGGGCGATTCGCGCGGCCACTGGGAAGGCAACACGCTCGTCGTCGAGACGACCAACTTCACCGACGAAGCGCGCGGCTCGACGTTCCAGTACGCGACCAGGAACATGAAGCTGGTGGAGCGCTTCACGCGCGTCAGCGACCGCACCATCGACTACCAGTTCACCGTGTCCGACCCCGGGACGTGGACGCGCCCGTGGACCGCGAAGCTGCCGTGGAACCGCATCGACGGGCTGATCTACGAGTACGCGTGCCACGAAGGGAATCTCGGAATGGAGCACATGCTCAGCGCCGCGCGGGCGGCCGAGCGCAAGGGGCGTTGACCGTTTGGAGGGACCGATGAAGCAACTCGTGGGGACGGGAGTGGCTCTCGCGATCGCGCTGCTGGGCGCCGCGGCTCCGGCGCTGGCGCATCACTCCCTCCAGTCGGAATACGACATCAACCAGTCGATCACGCTGAAGGGAACGGTCACCAAGGTCGACTGGGTCAACCCGCACGTCTACGTCTACCTGGACGTGAAAGACGACAAGGGCGCGGTGACGAAGTGGGCGGTGACGACGCTGCCGCCGGGCAACCTGCGGCGCGGCGGCCTGACGCGCGACCTGCTCGGGTACGGCGAGGCCGTCAGCATCCTCGGCTTCCGCGCGCGCGACGGCGCCAACCTCGCGTTCCTCCGGACGATCACCTTCGCCGACGGCCACAAGCTGGAAATCTGGCTCGGCGACCCCTCGAAGGAAAACCCGTGAGGAAGCTCTTCATCGTCGCCAGCCTCGCGTTGGTCATCGCCGCGCCCGCGCTCGCGCAGCGCGGCCGGGGGGCCGGGGCTGCCGATACTAGTGCCGCGGCCGCCAGCAAGCCGACGCCGCGGACCGCCGACGGGCATCCCGATCTGAGCGGTGTGTGGGCCGGGAGCGCCGAGCCGGTCAAGGCGCTGGCGCCTGGCGAATCGGCGCGCATCCTCTTCCCGGTGCGGACGAACCCCGACGACAAGCGCATCTTCGACGAGATGGACCGTGCCGCGAAGGAACGCCAGGCGGCCGAGCCGAACAAGCCGCCGTACAAGCCGGAGCTCGCATCGAAGGTGCAGCTGCTGTCCGACAAGCGCCAGTTCAACGACCCGTCGTTCTACTGCAAGCCGCTCGGCGTGCCACGCATGGGGCCGCCCAGCCAGGTCGTGCAGACGCCGGGCCTCGTCGTGCTGCTCTACCAGGGGCGCAACACGTTCCGCGCGATTCCGACCGACGGCCGCGCGCACAACGAAGACGCCGACTGGACGTGGATGGGCGACTCGGTCGGACGATGGGACGGCGACACGCTGGTCATCGACACGACGAAGCTGATCGAGGACAGCTGGCTGGGCGCCGACGGCTGGTTCCACGGCCCGAAGATGCACGTCGTCGAGCGCCTCGGGCGCAGGGGCGACGCGCTGACGTGGAGCGCGACGGTCGACGATCCGGGCGTGTTCACGAAGCCCTGGGAGATGACGCCGCGGACGATGCGGCTGAACGCCAATCCGAAGGCGCTCCTCGAGGAGGATCCGCCCTGTCTGGAACAGGATGGCCCGCACATCGTGACGGACGATCATCACTAGCGGGCAGCCGGCAGCGGGCAGCGGGCGGCCGGCAGCCCGCTGTTTTCGTCGCTCCTGGCTGCCAGCTGCGTGCTGCCAGCTGCCAGCTTTTTTCAGCACCGTCGAGCTTTACGAACCGTCCAGCCGACCTAGAATGTGCGCATGCATCGACCCTTTGCGCTCCTCGCAATAGCCGCCTTCGTGTTCCTTGCCGCCGCCTGCAATGACAACGGGACGACCGCGCCGTCGGCCGCGCCGCTGGTCTTCTCGGCCCAGCTCT
>DASQAX010000178.1:0-6669 GCA_035635535.1 Vicinamibacterales bacterium
GCGAACGGGGATTTCGCGCGTGCGGCCATGGACGCCATCAACGGGTGGCAGTTCGAGCCGACGCGCCTTCACGGGGTGCCGGTTGATACCTCTATTCGCGTCACCGTCAGATTCGTCCACTGATGCCCTAGAATGGCCGGATGCAGCTCCGTGAGCTGAATATTGGATGCTTCGGCGGCGGCACCGGGCTGCCCAGCCTGCTCGGCGGACTCAAGAACAATCCCTGGTTGCGTCTCAACGCCGTGGTCACGATGTTCGACAGCGGCGGCAGCTCGGGGCAGCTCCGCGACGAGCTCGGCGTGCTGCCGCCAGGCGACGTGCTGAAGTGCGCGCTCGCGCTGGCGCGCAACGAGGGCGAGGCGCGGCGGGTGCTGCTGTCGCGGCTGCCGGCGCTCGAGCAGCACGCGCGTCTCGGCGGGCACACGGGCGGCAACCTGCTGCTGTCGATGATGGAACAGTACAGCGGCGACTTCCTCGAGGCCGTCGACGGCCTCCGCGTGCTGCTTGGATGCAAGGGGAAAGTCTGGCCGGTCAGCGTCGAGCCCGCGTCGGTCTGCGCCGAATACGCCGACGGCACCGTCACGCGCGGCGAGGTCGGCGTCGACGCGGCACAAAGCCTTGGCCACCAGGTGCGCCGTCTCTGGCTCGAGCCGCCGGCGGCGATGCATCCGGCGGTTGCCGAGGCGATGCGTGCCTTCGACGCCGCGATCATCGGGCCGGGCAGCTTTTTCACGAGCATCCTTCCGCCGCTCCTCGTCCGCGGCGTCCGCGAGGCGCTCAGCGCGATGAACGGGCCGATCATCCTGATCGCGAACCTGTTGACCGAGGGGCGCGGCATGGCCGGCTTCACGGCCGCCGAATCGGCGCGCTGGGTGTCCGACGCGATCGGACGGCCCGTCGACGTCGTGATCGCGAACACGGGGCGCCCGTCGCTCGACGGCCTGATGAAGTACGCCGCGGAGCACAAGGAACCGCTCGAGCCCGGCGAGTTCGACACAGAGACCGAGGTCGTCGAGGGACGCTTCTGGTGCTCCGAGATCGCGCGGCACGACCGTCGCCGCCTGTCGTTCGCGGTCTGGAGCGTCCTGAGCGAACGGCTGCTGCAGCACGGGCCTACGCCCGTGACGACAACTTCCGCTTCGTAGTCTTCCGCGTCGTCGTCTTCTTCTTCGCCGCCGCCTTCGTCTTCCGGGCGGGCGCCGATCTGGCGGCCTTGACTGGCTTCGCCGCGCCTCCGCGCATCTCGAGCGCCCGCGCGATGATCTTTTCGAACATCGCGCCCGCCTCGCCGCCCGACGCCGGGCGATGCGAGATCCAGATGTCGGGATTGCCTCCGGCGAGGATGTCCGCGAAGTCCCCCTTGCTCGTCACGCTGAGCGGCGCGAACTCCGCGATGTCCACGTCGCCCGCCCAGTCGTCGCGATGCTTGATCAGCAGCCACGACCGGTCGCCGCCGCCGGCCCATTTCCCCTTGGTCCGCACGAGCACCCACGAGCCTTTCAGCTTGTAGCCGTCGAGCGTGAACTTCAGGTCGCCCTTCTGGAGCGCCGCGCCGACGTCCTCGACTTCAGGCGTCCAGGTGCCGCGGTCCCACAGCATCACGATGCCGGCGCCGTAGCCCGAGGGGATGACGCCCTCGAACGTGCCGTACTCGATGGGGTGATCCTCCACCATCATGGCGAGCCGCTTGGTGGCGGGGTCGAGTGACGGCCCCTTCGGCACCGCCCACGACAGCAGCACGCCGTCGTGCTCGAGCCGGAAATCGTAATGAAGATGGCTGGCGAGGTGCTTCTGGACGCAGAAGAACCGGGCCTTGGCCCCCTTCGCCTTCTTCGCGCGCTCGGCGACGAGCTTCGCGTCGCCGGCCGGCTCGGGGCTTTCCTTGAAGTTTCTCTTGGCGCGGTACTTTTCGAGCGCCACTGGTCAGCGCACTCCGCCCATGAGCCCGCGGATCGGCTTCACGAGCGCAAACATGACGGCGGCGGTCACGAACAGGATGAGCGCGACCTCGCCGAAATACTGCTGCAGCGGCATGCTGACGAAGAACCGGGCCGACGACCCCGCGAGCATGTTGCCGAACGCGTTCGAGAGCATCCAGACGCCCATCATCAATCCGAGAATCCGAACTGGCGACAGTTTGGTGACGGCGCTCAGACCCACCGGATAGAGACAGAGCTCGCCGAGCTCCGAAATTCCATAGGACGCGACGAGCCACCACGGGCTGACGCGCACGCCCTCGCTCTGCGCCATCGCGCCGGCCGGCACGAGGATGAGGAAGGCGAGGCCCATGAACAGCACGCCGAGCGCGAGCTTGGCCGGCACCGACGGATCGCGCGGGCCGAGACGCACCCAGATCCACGCGAAGATCGGCGCGAGCGTGATGACGAAGATCGGCTGCACCGACTGGAACCACGACGAGGGGAAGGAGAAGCCGAAAACTTCCAGCCGCGTGTTTTGATCCGCAAACAGTGCGAGCGACGAACCTGCTTGCTCGTATGCACCCCAGAAGAGAATCGCGACGAGGAAGAAGACGACGATGGCGGCCATCCGTTTCCATTCGGTGGCGGTAAATGTTGCTTTCGGCGGTTCGGGCCCGGCATCAGCGGCCGGAGCCGCAGCGGCCGGCGTTTGCAAACGGTTCCGGCCGACCACGTATTGAATGAGCCCGAACGTCATGCCGACGCCGGCGCACGCGAAACCGAGATGCCAGTCGACCTTCTGGGCGAGATAACCGGCGATGAGAGGCCCGAACAGCGCCCCGAGGTTGATCCCCATGTAGAAGATCGAGAAGCCGGCATCGCGCCGGGAGTCGCCAGGCTTGTAGAGCGCGCCCACGAGGTTGCTGACGTTCGGCTTCAGCAGTCCCGTTCCGACGACGATGAGCACGAGGCCGGTGTAGAAGAAGGGAAGCGCCCTGAACGCCAGCGTGAAATGCCCCAGCGCGATGATGATGCCGCCGATCAGCACGCTGCGGTACTGGCCCAGCCACCTGTCGGCGACGATGCCGCCGAGGATGGCCGCGCCCCACGCCGAGCCGGTGTACAGCCCGTAGATGGTTCCCGCGTTCGCAACCGCGAACCCGAGGCCGCCGGCCGCAACCGACGCCGTCATGTAGTAGATGAGGAACGCGCGCATGCCGTAGTAGCTGAAGCGCTCCCACATTTCTGTGAAAAAGAGGGTCGAAAGTCCGCGTGGATGGCCGAAGAAACCGCGATCAACGGCGGCGTCGGTCACCGCGCCCACGCGTGGTACTGCGCGCGTCGCCATGCGCACCAGCATAACGCTTCGAGCGGGCAGCGGGCAGCTGGCAGCAGGTAGCCGGCAGCAGGTAAACGGCAGCCGGCCGACTGTGACGCTTCCTGTTGCTGCCAACCGCCAGCTGCCAGCTAGAATGGGCCAGTGCGCGTCCTGCTGATCTCGACCTACGACCTGGGCCGGCAGCCGTTCGGCCTGGCGTCGCCTGCCGCATGGCTGCGGGATGCAGGCGTGGACGTCGACTGCGCCGATACGTCGCGCGAGCGACTGACCGACGAGCGTATCGCGGCGGCGGAGCTGGTGGCCTTTTACCTGCCGATGCACACGGCGACGCGGCTCGCCTCGCCGCTCATCGATCGCGTCAGGCGCGTCAACCCGGCGGCGGCGCTCGCGGCGTATGGTCTGTACGCGCCCATCAACGAGGGGTGGCTGCGCGAGAAGGGCATCGCGCACGTGCTGGGGCCGGAAGGCGAAGAGGAGTTGGTGGATCTTGCTAAGGGGACAGAGCCAGGTGACGCCGCGACTCACGTCAGGCGTTCCCGGCGTGAGTCGCGTCCTCACCTGGGTCTGTCCCCTCATCGAGCTGGTCTGTTGCCTCTGAGCCGATATGCGGCGCTGCAGATGCCGGACGGCTCGACGCGTGTGGCGGGCAGCACCGACGCCACGCGTGGCTGCAAGCATCTGTGCCGTCATTGCCCGATCGTGCCGGTCTACAAAGGCCGCTTCAGCGCGATCCCCGTCGATGCGGTTCTCGAGGACGTGCGGCAGCAGGTCGCCGCCGGCGCGCAGCACATCACCTTCGGCGATCCGGACTTCTTCAACGGGCCGACGCACGCGCGGCGCATCGTCGAGCGGCTGGCCGCGGAGTTTCCGGGCGTCACCTACGACGCGACGATCAAGATCGAGCACCTCCTGCGGCACGCATCGATGCTGCCGCTGCTGGCGCGCACCGGGTGCCTGTTCGTCACGAGCGCCGTCGAATCGATCGACGACGAGGTCCTGCGCCATCTCGCGAAGGGGCACACGCGCGCCGATTTCGTCCGGGCCGTCCACCTGTGCCGCGACGCGGGCGTGACCCTGGTGCCCACCTTCGTCGCGTTCACGCCGTGGACGACCGTCGAGGGGTACGACGAGCTGCTGCGGACGATCGACGAGCTCGATCTGCAGGAGCAGGTGGCGCCGATTCAGCTCGCCATCCGTCTCCTCATCACGAACGGCTCGCCGCTGCTCGAGCTGCCCGACATCCAGGCGGTCGTCACCGGGTTCGATCCCGCATCGCTCACGTGGCTGTGGCGCCATCGCGACCCGCGCGTGGACGCGCTCCAGCAGTCGGCGATGCGGAGCGTCGGCGACAAGGCGAAACGGCGCCGGGCCGTGCCGCACATGACGGAAGCCTGGTACTGCTGCGCCGAGCCGTCGCCGGAGGACATGCAACTGGTTTGACGCGGGTCCTCATCATTGCCACGACGACGGGGTATCAAATCCGCTCGTTCGGCGAGGCGGCCGAGAAGCTGGGCGTGCGCCTCGTGTTCGCGAGCGACCGGTGCGATCAACTCGAAGACCCCTGGTGGGACCAGGCGATTCCGATTCGTTTCCACGACGAGACCGGCGCCGTGCATGCCATCGTCGAGGCGCTCGGCGCCAATCCTCCTGATGGCGTGATTGCTGTCGGCGATCGTCCGGTGGTCGCGGCCGCGCGCGTCAACGCGGCGTTCCGGCTTCCGGGAAACCCCGTGGCCGCGGCGCTGGCGAGCCGGAACAAGCTCGAGAGCCGGCGCGCGCTGGAGGCCGCGGGACTCTCCATCCCGACGTACCGCTCGGTCGACGTGACCGAGGACCCGTGGCAATTCTCGCTCACGCTGCCCTACCCGGTCGTCGTCAAGCCGCTCGCGATGTCCGGCAGCCGCGGCGTGATCAGGGCCGACACCACGTGCGAGTTCGTCCGCGCGTTCGCACGCATTCGCGCGCTGGTGGCGCAGCCGGACGTCCGCGCCGAACGCGAGGCCGCTCACGACACGCTGCTGGTCGAATCGTTCATCCCGGGGCGCGAATTCGCGGTCGAGGGCGTGCTGACCGCCGGCGTCCTGAAGCTGTTCGCGATCTTCGACAAGCCCGATCCGCTGGACGGGCCGTTCTTCGAGGAGACCATCTACCTGACGCCGTCGCGGGAACCCGCGGACATGCAGCGCGAGATTGAACTGACGGTCGCCGCGGGCGCGGCCGCCCTCGGGTTGCGGCACGGACCGGTTCACGCCGAGTGTCGCGTCAACGACAGCGGCGTGCACCTGCTCGAGGTCGCCGCGCGTCCGATTGGCGGCCTCTGTTCGAAAGCGCTCCGGTTCGTCTCGCCCGGTGGCGACGCCTCGCTCGAGGAGGTGCTGCTGCGTCACGCGCTGCGGGAGGACGTCTCGGCGTTCACGCGCGAGCGCCGCGCGTCGGGCGTGATGATGATCCCGATTCCGCGCCGTGGCGTCTACAAGTCGGTGGACGGGGAGCGCGACGCGCGCGCCGTGGCCGACATCGTCGACGTGCAGCTCACGGCGAAACCCGACGCCAGGCTCGTTCCGTTGCCGGAGGGGAAGTCGTATCTCGGGTTCATCTTCGCTCGGGCCACGACGCCGCTCGCCGTGGAGCAGGCGCTCCGCGCCGCGCACGCGAAGCTGCGGTTTCGCATCAGTCCGGAGATCCCGGTGGTGTAGGGGCGGGACGGATTATTTCGTCTGCTGCGGAACGTAACCGGGGGGCAGCGCCGCGCCCTCGCCGAAGAAGAAGTCCTCCATGTGCTTCGCGATCAGCTCCTGCGCCTCCTTCTGCCACGGCATCAGGCGATATTCGTTGAGAATCATCTTCATCCGCTCTTCCCACATCTTCCACGCCTGCGCGGAAACGTTCTCGTAGATGCGTTGCCCGAGCTCGCCGGGCCATGGGAGCGTATCGAGGCCCGGAAGCTCCTTCTGAAATTTCACGCAATTGACGGTTCGTCCGCTCTTGTTGCCGACAGGCGCCTGGTTGGCGGGTGTCGCGTCGCATTCGGCCATGACGGGCATCGTACAACCGGCGACTTCCAACTCCCAACTCTCAGGAAAAAAACTCGCGAGTGGGAGTTGAAATCGACAGCCGAACGTATGGAAACCTCACGCATTTCCACCTCAACTGTAGCGATCTGCTTCAGTTTGAGATGGGTACGATTCTCGCGCACCGCGTAACCTACACGTCTTCAGCAAGTTAATCGGGCGGTTTTTTCTGCCGGGCTGGCATCCGCCTTGTAGCCCCCCCGCTCACGACTTCGGTCGCGGGCGCGGTTCGCCGGTGGCAATCGCAATCAAGGTTTCCGAGTAACCAGGAGGATGGCTGTGGACGGAGTTCGCAAAGAACGGCGCGGTTTTGCTTCGATGTCTCCCGAAAAGCAGCGCG
>DASQAX010000179.1:0-11777 GCA_035635535.1 Vicinamibacterales bacterium
CTCGGCGTCGTCCAGGTGCCGCCGGGCGCCGATGCGATGGCCGCCGGCACGCAGCTGATGATCGATCGTCAGCTCGAGCTGACCGAAGTCCAGCGCTTCCCGCCTCCGGAGCCCGATGCGACGCCGGTGGCCCGCGAGGCCGCGCGGCTGAAGATGAACGCCGGCGCGCGCCTGGCGGCGCTGATGCAGTCCACCGGCCTCACCGAGCAGCGGATCTCCGACATCGCGCGCGACAACCTGCGCATCGCCGCGTACCTCGACCAGCGGTTCGGTACGGTCGTGCAGGTGAGCAACGAGGACGTCGCGACCTACTACCGCACGCACGAGGCCGAGTTCACCCGCGGTGGCGACACGATTCCGTTCGAGGAAGCCGAGCCTACGGCCCGGCAGCGCGTGTCCAACGAGCGCCGCCGCGCGACGGTGGAGCAGTGGATTCGCGACCTGCGGAGTCGAGCGGACGTGGCGATCAACAAGTAGCTGGCAGCAGGCAGCTGGCAGTAGGTATAGGCGGCAGGTGGCAGCGCTCCGTGCCGCCCACTGCCCACTGCCCACTGCCCACTGCCCACCGACTACGGCATCAGCACCGTCGACCCCGTCGTCTTGCGCGACTCGAGATCCTTGTGCGCCTGCACCGCGTCCTTCACGGGATAGCGCTGGTTGATCTCGATCTTCACCTTGCCGGTCTTGACGATGTCGAAGAGGTCGTTCGCCATCGTCAACAGGTCCTGCCGCGCGTTGCTGTACGGCACCAGCGACGGCCGCGTGAGGAACAGATGGCCTTTCAGCCTGGCGAGATCGACCGGCGGCACCGGCCCCGACGCGTTGCCGAAGGTCACCATCATCCCGAACGGCGCGAGACATTCGAGCGACTTGTCGAAGGTGTCCTTGCCGACGCCGTCGTAGACGACCGGCACGCCCTTGCCGCCGGTGATCTCCTTCACGCGCGCGAGGAAGTCGTCCTTCTTGTAGTTGATGCAGTGCGCCGCGCCGTGCGCCTTCGCGAGCTCGCACTTCTCGTCCGACCCCGCCGTGCCAATCGTCGTCACGCCCAGCGCCTTCAGCCACTGGCATGCGATGAGCCCGACACCTCCGGCCGCCGCATGAAAGACGACGGTGTCGCCCGGCTTCACCTTGTAGAGGCGCTTGATCAGATACTGGACGGTCATCCCCTTGAGCATCATCGCGGCGGCCTGCTCGGACGTGACGCCGTTGGCAATTTTCACGACGCGCGCCGCCGGGATGTTGCGCGATTCACCGTAGCCGCCGACCGGCTGCAGCGGCGTGCCGCTCGCGTAGACGACGCGGTCGCCGGTCTTGAACTCGGTGATGCCGTCGCCGACGGCTTCGACGACGCCCGCCGCCTCGCTGCCGATGCCGCTCGGCAGCGGGATCTTGTAAACGCCGCCGCGATGGTACGTGTCGATGTAGTTGAGGCCGACCACTTCGTGGCGCATGCGGATCTCGCCGGCGCCGGGAGGCGCGAGATCCACGTCCTCCCACCTCATGACTTCAGGTCCACCCTGTTCGTAAATCCTGATCGCTTTCGGCATGGCTCCTCGCGTGTGATGACTAACGGACTCCGCCCGTCGCCAGGCGGAGAATCTGAAGGGTATCGAATAGTGCGTGACTGCTGATAGGGCCGATGGTGCTGCGGCGCGACAGGTACATCCACGCCCAGAAGGCGCCCAGGCATCCGGTCACGATCATCGCGTCCCACCCCTGGATGCCGTGCAGCACGCCGAACAGCACGCTGGTGACCACCAGGCCGACGTTGCCGCCGCCGAGATACCTCTCGAAGCGGTACAGCATGAACCCGCGCTGCAATTCCTCCCGGATGCCACCGGCCAGTATGGCGACGATGGCGAAGACCACCGATTGCGGGACGTTCTCCGCGAGCCGCTCGAGCGGGTTGTTCGGCACGTTGTGCAGCGCCGGGAAGAACAGCCGCAGTGCGTTGAGGAAGATCGCCGAGCCGACAAACAGCAGCGGCGCCGTGGCAAAGCCGATCGCCACCTCGCGGGCGGGCCGCTTCGGCCCCCTCCACACGACGCTCGGATGCTCGCCGTGCGCCCGCATGATGGCGACCATCAACCCGATGACGACGAAGGTGTCGAGCACCAGCTGCGCGAAGACGCCGGCGGCCTGCGTGGTCGGCAGGCCGATGCCCCGCAGCATGGTGTTGATGGCGAGCTGGGTGGGGACGCTCGAGCAAAGAAGGATTTCGAGGACCGCCGTGGCGCGATCCCTTGCATCGATACCCACCGGCCGGCCTGGAGTAACGAGGGATTCAGGTGCTGAATCAGGCATTTGCCGAAATACGGATTCTACTGCTCTGCTGGACCGTGTAAAAACGACAGGGTAGTATCGATGAGATATGACTGCGACCACCTCTGGTGAACGCGTTCTCATCGTCGAGGACGAACCGACTACCCGCCTTGGCCTCACCGAGCTCGTGAGCACCTGGGGATTCACGACCGACTCCGCGGCCGACGGCCAGGAAGCGCTTCAGCGTATCACCACGTTCCGCCCGTCGATCATCATCAGCGACCTTGTCATGCCGCGCATGGGCGGCCTCGAGCTGCTGCGCACGCTCAAGGAAGAAGGCAACGCGCTGACGATCGTCATCCTCACCGCGCAGGGGACGGTGGAGACGGCGGTCGAAGCGATCAAGGAAGGGGCGTACGACTACCTGACCAAGCCGGTCGAGCCGCAGCGCCTGAAGATCCTCCTCGACAAGATCGTCGAGCGCCAGGACACGCTGCGCGAGGTGAAGGTCCTGCGGAAGCAGCTTCGCGAGCACGGCTCGTTCGGCAAGATGATCGGCAACAGCTCGCAGATGCGGAAGGTGTACCAGACCGTCGAACAGGCCGCGCCGACGCAGGCGTCGGTGCTGATCTGGGGCGAGTCGGGCACCGGCAAGGAGCTGGTCGCGCAGACGATCCATCAGCTGAGCCCCCGCGCGCAGATGCCGTTCGTGCCGATCAACTGCGCCGCGATTCCCGAGACGCTGCTCGAGAGCGAGATCTTCGGCCACGAGAAGGGCGCGTTCACCGGCGCGTCCGACCGCCGCGAGGGCTGCTTCGAGCTCGCGGACCGCGGGACGCTCTTCCTCGACGAGATCGCGGAGATGACGCCGTCGACGCAGGTGAAGCTGCTGCGCGTCCTGCAGGAGCGGAAGTTCCGCCGCCTCGGCGGGCGCAACGAGCAGACGGTGGACGTCCGCGTGATTGCGGCGACCAACGTGAACCCGGCCGACGCCGTCAAGAACGGCAAGCTGCGCGAGGACCTGTACTACCGGCTGAACGTGTTCGCCATCGAGCTGCCGCCGCTCCGCCTGCGCAAGGACGACCTGTCGCTGCTGGTGCAGTCGTTCCTCGCCGAGTTCAACGACCGCAACCACAAGTCGGTCTCGGCGCTCGATCCGGCCTCGACGCGCATCCTCGAGCAGTACAACTGGCCGGGCAACGTCCGCGAGGTGCGCAACGTCATCGAGCGCGCGGTCATCCTGGCCAATGGCGAGTTCGTCGAGCCGAAGCACCTGCCGCCGCTCGTCACCGACTCGCCCGACGTCGTGAAACCGGTCGTCGCGCTCGAGCCCGGCACGACGGTCGAGGAAGCCGAGCGGCGCCTGATCCTGATGACGCTGGAACATACGCGCGACAACAAGACGCGCGCGGCCGAAATCCTCGGCATCAGCCTCAAGACGCTGCACAACAAGCTCAATAAGCTGCGCGGCCGCGTCCCGGGCCGCAAGCACGAAGAGGAAGTCGTACCGTAGTCCCGGTATGCGCCTGGGCATCAAGGCGAAGCAGATCGCGGCGGTCACCGCCATCGTCGGCCTTGCCGTGGTCGCGCTCAGCGCAATGCACGCCACGCGCCTCGCGCGCGTCGTCCTGCACGAGAGCCAGGCACGCGGGCAGCTCCTCGCCAACACCATCTTCCATCGCGCGCGTGAGGTCGTCGTCTCGAGCAACGGCGATCCGTTCGCGCTGCTGCGCAGCGACCCGGGCCTGCGCGCGATGCTCGAATCGAGCATCTACGGCGAGAGCGTCACGGGCGCCGCCATCCTCGACAAGCAGGGGATCGTCCGCGCGTCCAGCGATCCCGCGCAGGAGGGCAAGCCGCTGCCGGCGCGCGACGACCTGGCGTTGCTCATCGCCGCCGACTCGGCCGAGCAGCTCCGCCTGATCTACTCGCAGGACGGCCGCACGCTCGAAGTGCGGCAGCCGATGGTGCTTGGCGACGAGCCGTTCGGATCGATCCGCATCGGCGTGTCGACGGTGCTGATGCGCCAGGAGCTCGACGCGTCGCTGCGCCCGGCCCTCAACATCGCGCTCGCGTCGCTGCTGATCGCGGTCATCGTCGCGGGGCTGCTCGCGCAGCTGTTCCTGCGGCCGATCAACGTGATCCGGAGCGGGCTGACACGCCTCGGCAAGGGGGAGTTCGGCGTCACGCTCGACCTCAATCGCGACGACGAGTTCGGCGAGCTCGGGACGTTCTTCAACGCGGTCAGCCAGCAGCTCTCGGCCGACCGGTCGCTGCTCGCCGGGCAGAAGGCGAACCTGCAGTCGGCGGTCGAGCATCTCGAGGACGCGGTTGCGCTGTTCAACCCCTCGGGCGAGCTGCTCTTCAGCAACCCGGCGATGCAGCCGAAGCTGCCGGCCGACGCCATCGGCCGCGCGCTGCAGGGGCTTCTCCCCGACGGCGATCCGTACCGGGCGATCGTGGAGGAAACGCTCGCGACGCGTACGTCGCGCGGGCCGATTCAAGCGAGTGCGGGGATCGGGGATCAGGGATCAGGGATCAAACACGCTGGAGATCACTCCGAGGCTCTTGATCCCCGATCCCCGATCCCCGATCCCGACCCGAGTCTGCTCATGACCCACGCCATCGAAGGCACCGACGGCCAGCTGGTCGCCGTGCTGCTCGTGTCGCGCGACCTCTCGTACCTGTCGCGGATGCAATCGACCATTGCCTACTCGCGCAAGCTCGTGGCGCTCGGGCGGCTGACGGCCGGCATCGCGCACGAGGTGAAGAACCCGCTGAACGCGATGATGATTCACCTCGAGCTGCTGCGGACGAAGATCAATCGCGGACTGAGGCCCGCGGCTGTTCCCGTCGCGGCCGGCGGCCTCAGTCTCGCCGAAGCACACCCGGTACCGCGTGCGGAGGCGGACGCGCTGCAGCACGTCGCCGTGATCGAGAGCGAGATTCGCCGTCTCGACGAGGTGGTCCAGGGCTTCCTGAAATTCACGCGGCCCGAGGACTTGCGCCTGCAGCCGGTTCGCGTGAAGGACGTGTTCGACGAGATTCTTCCGATCATCGCGCCCGAGACCGAGAAGAACAGCGTCCGCGTCACCGTCGACGCGGCGGCCGGCGGCCCGTGGGTGAACGGCGACGCGGCGATGCTGCGGCAGGCGTTTCTCAACCTCGCGATCAACGCGTGCCAGGCCATGCCGAATGGCGGTACGCTCCGGCTGTCGTGCGGGCCGGCGCCCGGGAACCGCGTGCAGGTCCTTTTCGAGGATACTGGCGTCGGGATTCCGGCCGAGCACCTGTCGAAGATCTTTGACCTGTATTTCACGACGAAGGATCATGGGACGGGCATCGGACTGTCGATGGTCTACCGTATCATCCAGCTCCACGACGGAGAGGTCGAGGTCGAATCGTCCAAAGACCGCGGCACCACGTTCCGCGTCCTTCTTCCCAGGGCGAACGAGAACTGAGATGGAAATCCCGAGCTCCACATCCCACATGCCAAATCCGAAGCCGCGGGTGCGCGCAGCGTGGTTTGGATTCGGGGTTTGGGTGTTGGGATGTGGGATTTTCGCCGCGTCAGCGGCGGGCTGCGCGAGCGCGCAGGCGAAGGCAGCGGCCGCCGGCCCGCCGCTCGCCGTGCCCGAGCCGCCGCCGCGCGTGCTCGCGCCCGTCGACGAGCCGGTGACCGCCGAGGCACCAGCGCCGGCGGAAACGCCGCCGCCGGCGACGGCCACCGCGCCGCGTACGCCTCCACCGAGACCTCCAGCGCGACGCACCGAACCCGAAAAGCCCGAAGCGCCGGCGCCGGCGGCAGCGACGACGGGCACGCCGGCGCCCGCGCCGGAGCCGCCGCGCGAGCTGCGCCCCGCGTCACCGGCCGCCGAAGCCGCGGCGGAGCGGGCCGCGCGCGACGCCCTCGCGCGAGCCGCCCGCGACCTCGGGCGCGTCGACTACGGAAAGCTGAACGCCGACGCCCGCGCCCAGTACGATCAGTCGAAGCGCTTCATGGAGCAGGCGCAGCAGGGGCTGCGGGATCGCAACTTCGTGTTTGCTTCGACGCTTGCCGACAAGGCCGCTGCCCTCGCCGCCCAACTCTCCGGCCGCTGATCCCCGCATCGAAATTTCTCCGCCGCCGCGCCTGCGATCGGATACGTTACGGGCACCATGAAGAAGCTCTGCCTGCTTGCGATCGCGCTGACGATCTGCGCCGTGTCCGGACTCGCCCAGAGCGCCGACGAGCTCGTCAACGCCGGCCGGAATGCCGACAACGTGACGACGCACAGCATGGGGTACGACAGGAAGAGTTACAGCCCCCTGCGCCAGATCACCAGGGCCAACGTGAAGCGCCTCGTCCCCGTGTGGACGACGAGCGTCTGGAACGAGACGGGCGAGCTCGCCGCGCCGGCCGTCTACAACGGCGTGATGTACATCATCAACGGCCGGTGGACGTTTGCCCTCGACGCGCGGACCGGCCGGCAGATCTGGCGCACGCCCGTCGTGCTCGAGCAGGGGACGCCGGGCGCGCCGGTCACGCGGGGCGGGCCGGCCATCTACAACGGCAAGCTGTATCGCGTCACCTACGACAACCACCTCGTCGCGCTCGACATGAAGACGGGCCGCGAGGTCTGGAACCAGAAGTTCGCGGACAAGCAGGAGGGCTACTACTCGACCGGCGCACCTATTGTCGCCAACGGCGTGGTGATATCGGGCATGGCGGGCGGCGAGCGCACGACGCGCGGATTCCTCGACGGGTGGGATCCGGAGACGGGCGCGAAGTTGTGGCAGCGGTACACGATCCCCGCACCCGGTGAGCCCGGCTCCGAAAGCTGGCCGCGCAACAGCGACGCGTGGAAGTACGGCGGCGGTCCGACGTGGCGCTCGGGCTCCTACGATCCGCAGCTGGATCTCGTCTACTGGGGCACCGGCAACGCGGAGCCGTACGATCCGCATCCGCGCGAGGGGCTCGACAGCCTCTTCACGTCCAGCGTGCTGGCCATTCGTCCGAAGACCGGCGAGATCGTCTGCTACTACCAGTTCACGCCGAACGATATCTACGACGTCGATGGCGTCGACGAGCTCCTGCTGGCCGACATCCAGGTCCAGGGCCGGCCGCGCAAGGTGATGGTCCAGGCGAACAAGAACGGATTCCTGTACGTGATCGATCGCACCAACTGCTCGCTCGTTGCCGCGAACCCCTACGTCAAGGTCAATTGGGCCAGCAGTGTGGACCTCGAGAGCGGCCGCCCGGTGCTGACCGACGTCTACAAGCGATTCTTCGCGGGCGAGGAAGTCGAGATCTGGCCGTCGCGCGGCACCAACGCGGTGCCGATCGCGTTCGATCCGGCCTCGGCGCTGGTATTCGCGAGCACCTGGGATGTCCCGCGCGTCCAGAAGATCGCCGCGCCGAAGCCGCAGGTGCTCGGCGCCGATTCCACCGGCGTGACCGCGAGGGTTCCCGACCTGAAGCCCGGTGACGTGATCGGGCACTTCGTCGCGCTCAATCCACTCACCGGCGACAAGAAATGGGACGTGCCGCTGACGGATCTGCCGAGCTCAGCCGGCATGCTGGCGACCGCCGGCGGCGTCGTGTTCACCGGCAAGCTGACGGGCGAGTTCCTGGCGCTGGACGCCGCGACCGGCAAGACGCTGTGGCAGTTCCAGACCGGGTCGAGCATCAACGCGACCGCGATCACCTACACGCAGGGGGGCCGCCAGTACGTGAGCATCGCGTCTGGGCGGGGCGGCACGCTCGCCAACCGCTACGCCGCCGAGAAAGTTCCGGCCGGCGGCTCGGTCTGGACGTTCGCGTTGATGCCCTGACGCACGCCGAAGGCGGACCTGGAGGTCCGCCTCTACGATCCGGCTGGCCGGACGAGCGTCAGGCCGCCATCCGCCGCTCGACCGTGCGCATCGACGTGCCGAGCATCAGCCGGCTCATTCCGGTCGTCAGCAGGTTGATGCCGACGATTGTCCCGATCGCCCACACCGACGTGGACGGCCACCCCATCGCGATCAGGATCCCGAGGATGGCGGTGACGGTCGCGTTCACGAGCAGCCAGGCCGCGCCCGGTTCCTCCCGTTGCGCCGAATAGGCGACGAGATCGACGCCCGCCTCGACGAACAGCATCATCGCGAGCAGCAGCGTGAGCGCGCCGAGCGCGATCACCGGGTGCGCCAGGAAGTACCAGCCGCCGCAGACGTAGAAGAGCCCGACCGCGAGGTGCCAGATCGTCCCGCCGCCATCGCGGCGGAAGACGCTGAGCACGTGCGTGATGCCGGCGGCGACCAGCAGCCAGCCGACCAGCAGCGACATCGCCAGGCCCGCCACGAACGGCTCGACGATGGCCGCGATCCCGAGCGCGATGAAGACCAGCGCGGTCCCGATGAGCCACGCGCCGGCGTTGCGCATGAGGCGCGCGCCGAACGGGGCAGTGTGATCAGATGCAGTCATAACGCGAATCTCCTTGGGCGTTCAGAGATCATTCGCTGCAAGGGGGGCACCGCGCGTTTTCTCCTTCTCTGGTGACGGCCGCCACGTCACGCGGGCGGCCCGCCGCCATCGAGCTCACCACGCGCCGTCAGGCGATTCGGCCAGGTGGCCGTCTTGACTTACGGGCTCTACGGGATCTACAGTCGCGATTAACTGAATGGTTAAATCATCCAGTCAATCGCGCGACCGCGACACCGAGCGGCGGATTCTCGACGCCGCCCACGCGGTGTTCGTCCGGCGCGGGACCGCGGGCGCCCGGACCCAGGAGATCGCCAGGGAGGCAGGCGTCAACTCCGCGCTGCTGCACTACTACTTCCGCACGAAGGACCGTCTCGCCGTGGCGGTCTTCCAGCGCGCGGCAAGTCAGTTGCTGCCCGTCGTCATCGGCGTCCTCGGCTCGGACGCGGCGCTCGAAGAGAAGGTCGCGCAGGTGGTCGAGATCGAGCTGCGGCAGCTGACGAAGACGCCGTACCTGCCGGGGTACATCCTGAGTGAGCTGACGCATCACCCCGAGCGCGCGGCCCAGCTCTTCTCGAGCATCGCCGGCGCGGCGCCGTCCGAGGTCGGCGGGCGCGTGTTCAAGGTGCTCCGCTCGCAGATCAACGCGCGCGTCAAGGCCGGGCGGATGCACCCGATCTCCCCCGAGCAGTTCGCCATCAACCTGCTCGCGCTCTGCGTGTTCCCGTTCGCGGCGCGGCCGATGGTGATGGCGCTCACCGGGCTCGACGAGCGGGGATTCACCAGGTTCATCGACCGGCGCCGCCGGGAGCTGGCGCCCTTTTTCCTGAGGGCCTTGCGGCCATGAAACGACGTTCGCTCGCGCTCGCGGCATGCATGCTCGCGCTCGCGCCGTCAGTGGGCAGTGGGCAGGGGGCAGTGGGCAGATCGCTCGAGCTCGCGACGTTGCAGCAGGCAGCCGTCGACACCGACCCGCGCATGCGGCAGTTCTCGCTGCTGACCACGCAAACCGATCTCCGCCTGCGCAACATCGCCGCGCTGCGGCTGCCGGCCGTGACCGTCGAGGGACAGGCGCAATATCAGTCCGATGTCGCGCACCTGACGCCGGAGCCGCCCGTCATCGGCGGGCTCTTCCGGCCGACGAAGGACACCTACGACGGCAGCCTCCGCATCGATCAGCGGCTGTTCGACCCGACGGTCAGCGCCCAGGGCGCATTCGAACGCGCGCAACTGGCCGAAAACCAGGCGCGGGTACGAACGACGCTCTTCACGCTGCGTCAGCAGGTGAACGACGCGTTCTTTGCCGCCGCGGCGCTGCAGGCGCGCGCCGGGTCGCTGGCGGCCACCATCAGCGACCTGATGGCCAGGCTCGACGAGACCAACGCGCGCGTCCGCGAAGGGACGGCGCTGCAGGCCGACGCGGCCGCCATCGAAGCGACGCTGCTGCAGCGGCAGCAGGACGCCGACGACCTGCGGGCCAGCCGCCGCGCGGCGCTCGATCGCCTCGGCACGCTGACCGGCCAGCCGCTCGGCGACGGCGACACGCTCGTGCTCCCCGATCTCGCGCGGCTCGTCGCGCGCGCCCGCCAGCAGCGCGACACGCTGCGCGCGCGCCCCGAGTTCGACCAGTTCGCGCGCGCGCGCGATCGGCTCTCGCGCCAGCAGGAGCTGACCCTCGCGCAGGAGCGGCCGCGCCTGTCCACCTACGCGCGCGTCGGGTACGGCCAGCCGGGCCTCAATTTCATCAGCCGCGACTTCGAGTCCTACGCGCTCGGCGGCGTGCGCCTGCAGTGGAACGCCTGGACGTGGGGGTCGGGCGGCCGCGAACGCGAAGCGCTCGCGATCCAGCAGCAGGTCGTCGCGGCCGACGAGGCGGCGTTCGCGCGATCGGTCACAACGTCGATCGAGGGCGACGAGACAGCCATCGATCGGCTGCAGCGGAGCCTGGCATCGGATGAACGGATTGTCACGCTGCGCGAGCAGGTGGATCGCTCGACGCAGGTGCGGTTGCAGGAGGGTGTCGTGACGGCATCGGAATATCTCGATCGGAACGCGGAGCTGCTGCAGGCGCGCTTCGCGCGCGCCGGCCACGAGGTGGAGCTCGCGCAGGCAAGCGCCCATTTCCTCACGACGCTCGGCTTGGAGGTGCGCTGATGCGTGCTTGGGATTTGAGTTTTGGGATTGGGGTTGTGGGATTTGCGGCCGCCTGCAGCCAGCAGCCGCAGCCAGATGCGTACGGGAACGTCGAGGCCACGGAGGTCGTCGTCTCGTCGGAGGTCGGCGGCCAGCTGACGGCGTTCACCGTCGACGAAGGGCAGGTGCTGACGGCGGGACAGGCCGCGGGCTCGGTCGACCCGACGCAGCTGACGCTGCAGCGCGGACAGGCGGTGGCGCAGCGCGAGTCTGCCGTGTCGCGCGTTGGCGAAGTGGATCGCCAGGTCGAGGTCCTGGGCGCCCAGCGCGACGCGCTGCAGGCGCAGCACGACGCCGCCGTCGCGCAGCGAGGCGCGCTGCAGGCGCAGCTCGAGATCGCGCGCCGCAACCACGAACGGACGCAGCGGCTCTTCTCGCAGCAGGCCGCAACCGCGCAGCAGCTCGACCAGGCCGAGCGCGACGACCGGGTGCTGCAGGATCAAGTCAAGGCGCAGGACGGGCAGATCCAGGCGCAGGCCCGCCAGGTCGCGGCGCAGACCGCGCAGATCGCGGCCGCGCGGCAGCAGCAGCAGACCGCGCGGACGCAGGTGTCGGCGGCCGACGCGCAGGTCGCGCAGCTCGACGATCGGATCAAGAGAAGCACGATCACCAATCCGAGCGCCGGCACGGTGCTCGTGACCTACGCGAAGCAGGGCGAGGTCGTCCAGGCCGGCCAGCCGCTCTACAAGGTCGCCGACATGGGCACCGTCGACGTCCGCGCCTACGTCAGCGAGCCGCAGCTGGCGGACGTGAAGGTGGGCACGCAGGCGCGCGTCACGCTCGACTCCGGCGACGGCCGCCAGACGCTGAACGGCACCGTGTCGTGGGTCTCGACGCAGGCGGAGTTCACGCCGACGCCGATTCAGACACGCGACGA
>DASQAX010000180.1:0-2160 GCA_035635535.1 Vicinamibacterales bacterium
GCGTTGACGCGCTTCGTCATCTCGTCGGGCGTGATGTTGTTGGGCGCCCACCACGCGAGCTTGTCGATGCCCGCGTCGAGCAGGACGACGGTGTCGCGGTACGCCAGCTCGTAGTTCGACACGCCGAGGAATCGGAGGACGATGACGTCGGGATTGCGCGGGAGCGGACCTCCGGCAGCCGCGGGCATCAGCGTCTGACACGCGGGCTCCTGGTCGAGCGCCGGATAGCCGGATTGCGCGAACGCGGGGGCGGACAGTGCCAGCGCGGTGAGCGCGGCGGCGGCAACACGCATGAGCGGGCTCCTTTGGAGCGCTACTCTAACGCATCGCCGCCGCGAAACCCTACACCCGGGTGGTGCGAGGTGGGCCTATGTGCAGCACGTCGAGCAGGTGAGCGCCGGCGCTCGCCGGGTGCAGCCGTGACCACGAGTAGAGGATGAAGTAGGTCGCGACGATCGCGACCGTCACGCTGAGCACGACGGCACGGAGCAGCGTCGGCAGGAACATCACGCCGAAGATCGCCGGAACGAACAGGATGGCGGTAATCCAGAGCAGCGCCGCCCCATCGAAGGAAACCAGATTGGTCGGAACGCGTGAACGAAACTCTTGCGACGGCGCGCGCAGATCCCTCATACCCGCCTCCTTTGAGTCCCTGCTGGCAGGATACGCCTCTGGCCGGTCGAGTCAAGACCGGGCGCATTGCCCCTCCTGCCGCCCTCGGGTACACTCGCGAGCGCTTTCCCCGCGGTTGTCAGGCCTGAATTCATGACCGGACTGGTCGAGACGATCTGGCTGTTCATCCGTGACGCGGAATCCGTGCGCGTGATCCGTGCGGCGACGCCCGAGGGACGGGCGCGTCTCCTCGTCTTCGGTCCCGGCAACACGCAAGCCACCCACGAGTTCCAGGACGGCGTGACCTGCACGCACATGGAAGCGGAGCTCGAGCGCCAGCTCGTGGCCGACGGGTACACGCTCGAGCAGTTCACCGATCGGCGCGGCGGGCTCGATCGCCGCAGCGTGCCACGGGGCATCGAGCGGAGACGGGACGACTAACCGCTATTGGTTTTTGGGATTTGTGATTTGTGATTTGGGATTTTCGAGCGCAGCGAGCCGCTTGTCGAGATCGGCGATCGCCTGCTGCAGCATCGCGCGATGCGGCGCCGCGCACGCCACCTGGAGGTCGGCAAGCGCTCTCGTGCGCGCGAGCGAGAGCGTTGCGCGTTCCGCGAGCCGCGCGTTGTCTGCCGTGCTGACGTTCGCCGCGCGCGCCGGCCGTTCAGCAGCGGCGTCCTGCTGCGCCTCCACGGACTTGCTCTCCCATCCGCGGGCCATGTTTTGACGGTACACCAGAACGCATGGTTTGAAGCTCGAGGGCATCGAGGGGAAGACTGCAGGTCTGCCGATTGCTTGTCCGACGTGCAGAGGTGCACCGCATGAGATTCCCGCTCGATACCGACGAGGATCCGGCCCGCACGCCGCCGCAGACCGAAACCTCCGAGGAACGCGGCTACAGCAACGACGACGCTCCGGAAGAGTTCGGCGAGGTGGATGAGTTCGACGACGAGGACAGCGACATCGCCGACGAGGGGCCAGGCCACCGCGGGTAACGGCTGCCATACACACGGCCTGCTGCCGACCGCCCACTGCCAGCTGTTCTGGTAGCATGCGAGCCGTTGCCGCGGACGATCAGTTCACGGATCTCCTGCAGGTTGGCGGCATGAGCGCCCGGCGCGGAACGGTCCTCGTCGTCGAAGACGAAAAGGCCATCCGCGACCTCCTTCGCCTCCACCTCGATCTCGCGCGGTTCGAGGTGCACGAAGCGTCCGACGGGCGGCGCGGCCTCGACCTCGCGCGCGGCGGGCGCTTCGACGTCATCATCCTCGACATCATGCTGCCCGGCCTCGACGGCGTCACCGTCTGCCGCGCGATCCGCGCCGAAGGCGCCAGCCGCGATGCGCCCATCCTGATGCTGACCGCACGCGACACGGAGTCCGACAAGGTCGTCGGTCTCGAGAGCGGCGCCGACGATTACGTCGCGAAGCCGTTCGGCATCCGCGAGCTGCTCGCACGCGTCGAGGCGCTGCTGCGCCGTCAGCGGCGCGCGAACGAGGGCAGTGCGGCGGCGCCCGCGGCGCGGATTGCCGCCGGCGAGCTTGCGCT
>DASQAX010000181.1:0-10445 GCA_035635535.1 Vicinamibacterales bacterium
ACGACTCGAAAAACTAGGGCGCTTCGGCCAGCATCTTCATGTTCTTGAGCGCGCCTTCGAACCGGGCGCGCCGCTGCGCCATGTCGGCCTGCCTGGCCGCCTGATCGGCCTTGTCCGAGATGTCGTACATCAGCGTGTAGAGCAGCTTCGATGTCTGCGCCGTCACCGGCTTCGCTTCGACGAAGCCGTGATACAGGTTGTAGAACTGCCCTTCGCGCACGGGCTGCGTGTAGCCGTACGACAGGTCGGTCCTGGCGACGAGAATCTCCGTGACCCGCCCGCCGCCGAGCACGCGCACGGTGCCGACGCCGCCGTCGCCGGACTTGATCACGCATTCGACGTTGTCCAGCCACTTGGTGATGTCGCAATAGCCGCCGACCCGGGCCCAGACCGCCGCTGCCGGTTTTGCAACGTCGATTTCCATCTTGATCGTCGTGTATTGCGGGTCCGCCGCCATGGCATGGCCGGCGAACGCGAGGGTGCCAACCAGTGCAGCAATCACATAACGGTGCATATCCGCTCCTTTGGTGGCGAAATCAGGCCATCCTCTCAGCGCGCGGATGCCGGCCCGTAGCCTACACCACCGCTGCGTCAGTCGGGGCGGGTAACGACGCGTCCTCCTCACGCCGATAACTGATGCGATCATGTCTCACGCTTCGACCGTCAGCGCCTCCGACTCCCTGTCCGCCAACGACCTGGAAACATCACTCTTTGGAGACCCGCCCGCCAATCCGTCCGTGAAACTCGCGGCCGCGATGATCATGGCGATGCTCGACAGCGGCGAGGGCATCAGCGATCTGATCTTCTCGCCCGGCCGTCCGCCGCAGGTGGAGAGGCACGGGCGGCTCACGGCGGTGGTCATCCCGCAGGTGCCGACCCTGCAACCCGAGGACACGAGCCGGGTCGCCCGGGAGTTGATCGACGGCAACGGCGCGGCGCTCCTGGCATTGCGGGAGCACGGCGCCTGCGACCTGTCGTACGCGATCCCCAACTGCGCACGATTTCGCGTCAACGTCTTCCGGCAGCGCGGCACCTACGCCGTCGTGATGCGCGTCATCTCGCCGACGATTCCGACCATCGACGGCCTCGGCCTTCCGGCGGCTCTCAAGGAGATTGCCACGCTCAAGAACGGCATCGTGCTGGTGACGGGTCCGACCGGGTCGGGCAAATCGTCGACGCTCGCCGCCATCATCGACCTGATCAACGAGACCCGGGCCGAGCACATCATCACCATCGAGGACCCGATCGAGTTCCTGCACCTGCACAAGCAGGCGACGGTCCATCAGCGGGAGCTCCACAGCGACACGCCCACCTTCGCGCTGGCGCTGCGCGCGGCCCTCCGTCAGGCGCCAAAGGTGATCCTGGTCGGCGAAATGCGCGACCGCGAAACGATCGAGATCGGCCTCACGGCGGCGGAAACGGGACATCTCGTGTTCTCGACGCTGCACACCATCGACGCCTCCAAGACGGTCGACCGCATCGTGGGGACCTTCGAGGCGGGCGATCAGGACGCCATCCGCAGCCGGCTGGCCGCGTCGTTCAAGTTCTTCGTCTCGCAGCGCCTCATTCCGAAGAAGGCCGGTGGCCGCGCGCCGGTACTCGAGATCCTGAAGTCGACGATGCGGACGAGGGATTACATCGAGCGCGGCGACTCGGAAGGCAAGTCGCTGCTCGACGCGATGCGCGACGGCGGCCTGGACGGGATGCAGTACTTCGACGGCGAGCTGGAAAAGCTCGTGCGCGCGGACGTCATCACGATGTCGACGGCTCTCCTGTACGCGACCAACCCGGGCAACCTGCAGGTGGAGATGGCCGACGTCCCGCCGGAGGAGCTCGTCGTCACGCGCTGACGCGCGCGACGCGCTCCTTCCAGATACGCTCCTGCGCCGCGGCGATGCGGACGTCGTCGCTCTGCTCCCAAATCGGTGTCATGGGCGCGTCCTTTCGTGGCCTCTCTGGTAATAACGATCGAACGCCGGCTGGGAAACACCCTGCCGCTGGCCAACGGCGGCGAGGCAGCATAGACTTCCGCCCGTTGAGCGGGAGGAAGCCATGAACGCGTGTGCGAAGTTCGCCGCCGTATGTCTCCTGGCAGGCCTGGCACTGATGCCGCGCGGAACATCCGCCGCGGCCGAGCTCGTCATTCTCACCAACCAGGGCGCGACGCCGGGAGTGAAAGAGCTTGCCGCCGCCTTCTCGCGTGCGAGCGGGCACACGGTGACCGTCGCCCAGGAAGAGGGCACGGCGCTGGAGCAGCGGATCGACAGCGGTCCCGCGGACCTCGTGACCGGCAATCCAGGGACGATTGACGAGCTGGTCAAGAAGGGGAAGGTCGTGCCGGGCACGATTACCCCGTTCGTGCTCGCCGGCCTCGGTCTGTCGGTGCGCGCGGGCGCGCCGAAGCCCGACATCAGCACCGTGGAGGCCTACAAGAAGACGCTGCTCGCGGCGAAGTCGATCGGCTATTCGCGCGGCTGCAGCGGGACCAATATCGCGGAGGGGATTGCGCAGCTCGGTCTCACCGAGCCGTTGAAGGCCAGGACGATCTTCACGAGCGGCGGTCCCGTCGCCGACTCTCTGGCGCGTGGCGACTTCGAGATCGGCATTCAGCAGACCAACATCATGGTCGGCGTGCCCGGAACGCAGTATGTCGGCCCGCTCCCTGGCTTCCTGAACAAGCCGTGCGCGTCGAGTGTCGCCCTGCTGACGACCTCGAAGGAGCCCGATGCCGCGCGCGCGATGATCCGGTTCATGATTTCCCCGGAGGCCGCGCCGCTGCTCCGCAAGACGCACGTCGAACCGGCCAGGCCTTGAGACCATCGCCGGGAGCACGCGCGTCGCTGGTCGCGCTCGTGCTGACCGGCATCTGCGGGATCGCCTCCGCGGGACAGGTGACGTCGCCGCCGGCCTTCACGCGGCCAACTATCCGGGCGGTCCGTATCGACCCCGCCGAAGCGCCCACGATCGACGGCGACCTGTCGGACGAGGCGTGGACGAAGGCGGCGGTCATCGACGACTTCAGGCAGCGATCGCCCAACCCCTACGAACCGGCCACCGAACGCACGGTGGTGCGCATTCTCTACGACGAGAACAACCTGTATTTCTCGTTCTACAACTACGACAGCGCGCCCGATCAAATCGTCGCCCGCAACATGCAGCGCGACGGGCAGGTCTTCACATCCGATTCGGTGATGATCTATCTCGACCCCGGTCAGACCCGCCGCAACGCGTACAACTTCGAGATCAGCGCGGCGGGCGGGCGCGCGGACCAGCTCGAGCTCAATAACACCGAGGAACTGACGGAGTGGAACACGATTTTCGACGCCCGCGCGCGGATCGTCCAGGACGGCTGGGTGGCGGAGTTCGTGATTCCGTTCAAGAGCCTCTCCTATGAGGCGACGCAAACCACCTGGGGCTTCGACGTCGGGCGCCGCATCTACCACAAGAACGAGCGCGTCCATTGGTCGGGCGTCAATCCCGCGCTCGCCTTCACCGACGTCAGCCAGACCGGCGACCTGACCGGGATCGAAAACGTCGGCCAGGGCATCGGGCTCGACGTCCAGGTCTATGGCGCGCCGCGCATGAAGCACGACTGGCGCCTCGAACCCGGCGGCACCGGCCTGGACATGGCCGCGGGCGGCAACGCGTTCTACAAGGTGACGCCCGCGCTCACAGACACGCTCACCGTCAACCCGGATTTTTCGGACGCACCGCTCGACATCCGCCAGGTGAACACGACGCGGTTCTCGCTCTTCACGCCGGAAACGCGCGACTTCTTTCTGCAGGACGTCGCCGCGTTCGAATTCGGCGGCCGCAGCTTCGGCCGCAATTCCGGGGACCGGGCCTCGAACAACGGGCGGCCGTTCTTCTCGCGCAACATCGGCCTCGTGCAGGGGCAGCAGGTGAGCCTGCCCGTCGGCGACAAGTTGTCCGGCCAGTTCGCCGGCTTCGACGTCGGTGCGTTCAGCGTCCTGACCGACAGGACGCCGACGGGCGGGCGCGGGCAGGTGCTGTCGGTGGCGCGCGCCACGCATCCGATCCTCGCCGAATCGAAATTCGGATTCGTGGTCACCAACGGCGATCCGACCGGGCTGACCGACAACACGGTCACCGGCGCGGACTTCCAGTATCGCAACTCGAACCTGTTCGGCGGCAAGGTCCTGCAGGCCGACATGCTGTACATGCGGAGCTTCTCGAGCGCTGCCGGCGACGATGATTCGGCGGCGGTCTCGCTCAACTTCCCCAACGAACCGTGGTCCGGCGATGTCGTGTTCAAGCAGATCGGCGCCGATTTCACGCCTGCCCTCGGGTTCGTCAACCGCGCGGCGGTGCGGCAGTATGTCGCGACCGTCGCGCACCTGACCCGCTACCGCAACACGTATCTCAATACGCTCGAATTCGGGACCAATCTCGAATTCGACACCGACCTGCGCGGGGC
This sequence comes from Vicinamibacterales bacterium, assembly GCA_035635535.1. Taxonomy (GTDB): domain Bacteria; phylum Acidobacteriota; class Vicinamibacteria; order Vicinamibacterales; family UBA2999; genus Gp6-AA40. The sequence goes on from DASQAX010000181.1 coordinate 4,439, forward strand.
GCTGGAGTCGCGCGCCAACGACGTGCTGATGCGGGCGCGGTCGAGGGCCGGCGATCAGGTCACGCTGCGCCTGGTCAATTCGTTCGAGCACGTGCCCGTTCAGTTCCTGCTGCCGAGGGGCGTGCCGGTGCCCGCTCGAGAGTACGACTGGACGAATGTCAACGTGGGGGTGCGCACGTTCAACGGACGCCTGCTCACACTGCAAGCCGACGTGACCTGCTGCCGGTTCTATGACGGCGACGCGGTGGTCACGCGGGTGAATCTGATCTTCCGGCCGAGCACCCATTTCGAGATCAACGCGGGCCACGAAGCGAACGCGATCGATCTGCCGACCGGCAGGGTCGACATCCACCTCGCCACCGCGGACGCCGTGGTGAACGTCACGCCGGTCATGCAGGTCGCGCTGCAGGCGCAGTACGACAACATCAGCGAGAACTTCGCCTTCTCGTCGCGCTATCGCTGGGAATACCGCCCCGGCAGCGAACTGTTCGTCGGCGCGGGACAGAGCGCGCTGATCTCCAGCCGCGGCTTCATCGGGCAGGTGGCGCAGGCCACGATCCGCCTCGGGCACACGTTCCGGTTCTGAGCGCTCACCCCCCTCGATGTCGTCCCGAAGGGCGACCGGAGTCTTCCCCGGCGAAGACCTTTTCGCGCGCCGTCAACCGCCACTTTCGCAGTTCGTAGCGTTTTTTGCGGTTCCTCACGGTTCCTCACGGGGCACGCCGTTTGCCTCCGCCGACGGCTTCAACCTCTTTTTCCCCCAAGCCGGCGAGAAAAGACACATATCGCGGGCGCCAGCGCTTCCAGGACGGAGGACGTGTGCGCGTGTTGGTTGTCGAAGACGAAGCCGCCACCCGTGACCTCCTCGAGCGGGGCTTGCGGGAGGAATCGTTCCAGGTCGAAGCGGTTGCCGATGCGACCTCGGCGGAATCGCGCGCCGCCGCAGGGGGGTTCGACGCGATCGTGCTCGACGTGTGCCTGCCCGACCATGACGGCTTCACGCTGTGCCGCCGCCTGCGGGCGCGAGGCGTCGACACGCCCGTCCTGCTGCTGACGGGACGCAGCGGCCTCGCCGACCGCGTCCGCGGGCTCGACGTCGGCGGCGACGACTACCTGGCCAAGCCGTTTGCCTTCGAGGAGTTGCTTGCGCGGCTGCGCGCGGTCACGCGTCGCGGCCGTTCGCGCCATTTGGGCGGCGTGCTGTCGTGCGGTTCGATCGAGCTGGATCAGCACGCCCATCGTGTGACGGTCGACAACACGGGCGTCTTCCTTAGCGACACCGAGTTCCGGCTGCTCGAGTACCTGATGCGCCGCGCCGACGACACGGTCTCGCGCGACGACCTGGCAATGTACGTCTGGGACGGCAAGGAGGATTCCCGGTCGAACGTCATGGACGTCTACGTCAGCTATCTCAGAAAGAAGCTCGGGCGGGCCTCGGGGCTGATTCGCACGGTCAGGGGGATCGGCTACACCATCACGGCGCAGGACGGGCAGCGTGGCTGAACTGCCACCTGCCGCCCGGACTGCCCTGACCGACCTGCAGTCGTTCGCCGCCGCCATCGCGCACGAGATCCGTACGCCGCTCTCCGCGGCCGCCGGGGAGATCGAGATTGCCCTGCGGCGCCAGCGGTCGACCCACGAATACCGCGATGCGCTGCAGCGGATCAGCTTCGCCATCTCCGAGCTGATCGACATCTCCGCCGACCTGACGCTGCTCAGCGAGCCACTCGAGGCAGTCGCCGGGACGTCGCGCTCCGTCTCGCTCGACGCGATCCTCTGCAGGATCGCGGACCGGTACGCCACCCGGGACGACGTCGCGGTCGCCGTCGACGGGGCATTGACGACAAGGGTCGGCGGCAGCGAACGGTACCTGACGCGCGCGGTCACGCTGATCGTCGAACACGCGCTGCGGCACCGCCGCTCGGGCGCGCGTGTCTCGGTGCGCGTTATCGCTGGCGCCGGGCCGCGCGTGCGCCTGGCCGTGGAGGCGCAGCCGCCCGGCATCTGGCCGCAGGCGTGGACCGCGCTGCATGACGCCGCGGATCACCCGTTGGGCCCGCTCCGCCTGCGGACCGCGCGGCGCATCCTCGAAGCGAGCGGCGGCGCCGTGCTGCCATCGGCAACCGATGCGGTTCACATCGAGCTGCAGCGAACCACCTGAGATCCTGTCTTCCTGTGCTGAGCAGACCGATGCGGACGCCTCGTCTGCTGCTCGTCGTCCTGCTGCTGTCGGCGGCCACGTTCGCCGGCACGGCGCCGGTCGTCGCGCAGCAGGGGCCGCCGGGTCCCCCGCTGGCGATCATCGTGCACCGATCGAACCCGGTCGACAACCTCACGTTCCGCGAGCTGCGCCGCATCTTCATGCTCGACACGCAGAGCTGGCCGCAGGGCCGCAAGATCACCGTGGTCCTCCGCGACTACGGCCAGCCCGAACGCGCCGACGCGATCCGGATGCTCTGCGGACTGTCGGAGAGCGACTACGCGAAGCACATCCTGCTTCGAAGGTTCCAGGGGAGCGTGAACATCGGTCCGCGGGCGATTCAGTCGGTGTCCGGGATGCTGAATTTCGTCTACAGCGCGCCGGGAGCCATCGGCTACGTCAACGCCGGAGAGGTCGCTCCCTCCGTCAAGCTGCTGCGCATCGACGGGATGCTGCCCGATGACCAGCGTTATCCGCTCCGGCGTCGAGCCGGCGGCCGCGGAGCCGACGAGCGATGAGACGGACGGTCCGTTCTCTCGCGCGCTACTGGCTGTTCGCGCTGCTCGCGGCGGCCACGCTGACGGTCCTCACGCTCGGATGGGTCGTCGCGAGCGACTTCCGCCAGTCTGCCGACGCGGCCAACGGGCTCTACGACCGCTTCGGCGAGGCGCTCGACCTGGTCGACAACATGCTGTTCGAAACCGGGGAGGTGCGCCGCATCCTGCTGTACGCCCTGCACACCTCGGACGCGAACCGTCAGCTCGAATACGTCGACCAGTCGCGATCCGCCGAAGGGCGCGTGCGGCTGCTGCTGGCCAGCCGTTCGCCGCTCTTCTCGACCGAAGGGACGCGGAAGGCGCGCGAGTCGGTCATCGTCGCCTGGCGGGAATACCTGCAGACACGCGACGAGGTGATCGGACTCATTCTCGAAGGCGAGCTCGGCCACGCCGTCGCGCTCGACGAGGCGGTGGGGACGGGCAGCTTCAACCGCGTCCGCGAGGCGATCGCGGCGCTGAAGGCGAGCGTCGAGGCCGACGCGAAAGCACAGGTGGATGCCGAACGCGCGCGGTCGGGGAGCGCGACGGTACGCCTGGCCCTCATCGTGCTCAGCGCGCTGCTCCTCGTGGCGATGGGCGTGTACCTGGTGAACCGCCGCGCGTCGCTCGAGGTGGGGCTGCGCGTCAAGAGCGAATTCCTCGCCACCATGAGCCACGAGCTCCGGACGCCGCTCACCGGCGTGATCGGGATCACTGACCTGCTGCAGGCGGCGCCGATGCCGCCGGCCGAACGCGAGCTGGTCCGCCTGCTGCGCACCAACGCGACGACACTGCTGGCGCTCATCAACAACGTTCTCGACTACTCGCGCATCGACGCAGGCCTCGTGGCGCCGGTACCGCGGCGGTTCTCCCCCGGCACGGCGGTCGAGGAGGCGCTCGATTCGGTCAGCGAGGCGGCGTCGCGCAAGCGGCTCGCGCTCGGCTACGTGATCGACGCGGACGTGCCGGACGTCATCGCCGACGAGGACCGCGTGAAGCAGGTGCTTCTCAACCTGCTGTCGAACGCGGTGAAGTACACCGCCATCGGCGAGGTGGCGATCCGCGTGAGCGCGGCGTCCGAACGGCACGGCAGCGTCGCCCTGACGATCGCGGTCTCCGACACCGGCATCGGCATCCGAAAGGACATGCAGGAACGCCTGTTCCGGTGGTTCAGCCAGGTCGAACCGGCCGGCCCTCAGAGCGCCGGCGGGACGGGCCTCGGACTCGCGATCTCGGACCGGCTGAGCCGCCTGCTGTCGGGGTCGATGAGCGTCGAGAGCGAGTACGGAAAGGGATCCACGTTCACCTTCGTGTTTCGCGCACCCGCCGCCCCCGCGAACCGGCCCGACTGGTCGGACCTTGCCGGCGTTCGCGTGCTGGCCGTGGTCGGTCCGGGCATCGTCGGCGAGCACATCCTGTCGCTGCTCCGCAACGGGGGCGTGCAGGCGACGCTCCACGATGCGGGGACCGCTCCGCCCGCCGGCATGGACGCCGTGGTCGTGGACAGCAATGCCGTCGGCGGCGGCCTGTACGACCGGCTGCTGCGCAATCGCGCGGCGTGGGGCCTCGCCGGGGTGCCGCTCGTGACCGTGGCGCACATGCGTCGCGCGGGACGGCACCCCTCCGCCGCGCTCGAGCACGTCGTGCCCGCGCCGGTGCGCGCACGGGCACTGCACGACGCACTGTGCGCGGCGACCCGCCCGTGGCTTGCGGTCGAGGACGCCAGCGTGGCGGAATCTCCGGCGAGTGTCGGCATCCAGATGGCGGTTCTCGTCGTCGAGGACAACGAACCGAACCGCCGCGTGATCCGCCTGATGCTCGACGAGCTCGGGCTCGAGCCCGACGAAGCGGCGTGTGGTCAGGATGCCGTCGACGCGGCCGCTCGCCGCGACTACGACGTGATCCTGATGGACGTGCAGTTGCCGGATATCGACGGTCTCGAAGCTACGCGCCGCATTCGCGCGTCGGGACGCGCACATCGTCCCACGATCATCGCGCTGACGGCCAACGTGTTCGAGAGTGACGAAGCCCGCTGCCGCGCGGCCGGCATGGACGCCTACCTCCAGAAGCCGCTGCGCCTCGACGCGTTGAGCGACGCGCTGAACACCGTCGCACGTACGCTCGTCTAGCCTTCCCACCCGTTCGTGAGACGCAGATTAAATCGGCGGCCGGAGCGCCGTTCGACCGCAGATATCCCCGCAATTACTGGCGTTCCGGTTTGATCGCGGCTGCGCGTCCCCGTATCGTCGCCTGCACGCTCGACAGCACGACACATCGAAAAAGGAGCACTTCTTCATGGGGACACGCCGTGATTTCTTGAGGACCGGCATGCTGGGTGGTCCGGCACTGTACCTGGCATCGAGACTTGGATTCGTTCAGCGCGCGCTGGCGCAGGCGGTGCCTGGGGGGTCGATCGATCCGTACGCCATCCCCCGCTTCGTCACGCCGCTGTGGATCCCACCGGCAATGCCGGCGACCAGGACTGCGGCCGGAGTGGACTACTACGAAGTCGCGGCGAGGCAGGTACGGCAGCAGATCCTGCCGTCCGCTTTCCCGCAGACGACCATCTGGGCCTACGGCTCGGTCAATCACTCGGGAACGTTTCACTCGCCCGCGCCGACCTTCGAGGCGCGGTATCGGCGCCTCACGCGCGTGAAGTGGATCAACGGCCTGATGGACGGGGCCGGCAACTATCGCTCGCACCTGCTGCCCGTCGATCAGACGCTCCACTGGGCGAACCCTCCGGGGCCACGCGACTTCATGGGCACCAGCCCGGAGCCGTATCGAGGGCCCGTACCGCTCGTGTCGCACCTGCATGGGGGCCACACCGTCGACGACAGCGACGGCTATCCGGAGGCGTGGTTCCTGCCGGCGGCGAACAACATCCCGCGCGGCTACGCCACGGAGGGCACCTGGTACAACTTCTTCAGGAAGAAGGCCGCGGCGCGTCTCGCCAGCACGTGGGCACCGGGCACGGCCACCTTCGACTACGGCAACGATCAGCCGGCGGGGACGATGTGGGTGCACGACCACACCCTCGGCCTGACGCGCGCGAACGTCTATGCCGGGCTGGCGGCGTTCTACCTGCTGCGCGGCGACGCCGTCGACAGCCAGGTTGCCAGTCAGCTGCCCGACCACGAAATTCCGATCCTCATCCAGGACCGGTCGTTCAACGCCGACGGGTCGCTGTTCTTCCCGGGCGACCGCGCGTTTTTCGAGGGCGTGTCCAGGCAGGACCTGCGGATTCCGTTCATCCCGCAGACGACGTGCG
>DASQAX010000182.1:0-6029 GCA_035635535.1 Vicinamibacterales bacterium
ACCCGCGCCCGGCAAACGGCGCATCGACCCTGGTCAGGACGGTCGCGAAGCCAATCAGGCTTGCGACCCCGAGCAGTGTGACCGCCGGCGACGCACCGCGCCGAAGCCACGACCAGAACGCGAAACAGCCGGCGATTTCGAGGATCGCGGCAACGACGAATGCGACGAGGTTAACGAGCACCGTCGACCTTCTTGAGCAGCGCCCTCGCCATCCGGATGTTCGCGTAGTCGATCATCTTGCCGTCCCTGCCGATCGCGCCGCGGCCGGCTTTCGCCGCCTCGTCGTACGCATCGACCACGGCTCTCGCGTGCGCAACCTCTTCCGCCGACGGGCTGAAGATTCGATGGACCACGGGAATCTGGCTCGGGTGGATGCACTGCTTCCCGTCGAAGCCCATCACCCGCGCGATGCGTGAGGCCTGCTCCAGGCCGGCGGTGTCCTTGTAGCCGGCGTATGGACCGTCGATGGCCCGCAGGCCGTACGCGCGCGCGGTGGCGACGACCGCGTGCATCACCGCGTGCCACCGATGCCCCGGATAAATCCGATCGTTCTCGTCGAACTCCCCGATGTTGGCCACCGGCATCTGCATCGTCGCCGAGTAGTCGCCCGGCCCGAAGATCAGCGCCTGGATGCGCGGCGACGCATCCGCGATCTCGCGCAGCCAGACGAACCCCTTGGCGCTCTCGATCTGCACCTCCAGGCCGATCTGCCGCTCGAACCCTTTCGCGTGCTCGATCTGCGTCAGCAGCATGCAGACGAACCTGACGTCCTGCGGCAGGTGCGCCTTCGGCATCATGACGACGTCGATGCGGTCGCCGGCCGCTTCGACGACCTCGATGAGGTCGCGGTAGGCGAACGGCGTGTCGAGGCCGTTGATGCGGAACGCTTTGATTTTGCGGCCGAAGTCGAGAGAGCGGAACGCGCGCACCACGTTGGCGCGGCTCGCCGGCTTTTCGTCCACGGCGACCGCGTCCTCGAGATCGATGCAGACGCCGTCGGCCTCGCTCGCGGCCGCCTTCTCGATCATGTCGGGCCGCGACGCGGGTACGTACAGCATGCTGCGTTCGAGGCGATCAGCGGGTGAGGTGTCAGTCATGTTTCGTGGTCTTCGTGAATGCCGCAAGGCCTTCGTGGTTAGAACGAGCGCGGCATTCCAAGCACGTGTTCTCCGATATACGACAGGATCAGGTTCGTCGAAATCGGCGCGACCTGGTACAGCCGCGTCTCGCGGAACTTCCGCTCGACGTCGTACTCCGCCGCGAACCCGAAGCCGCCGAACGTCTGCAGGCACGCGTTGGCGGCTTCCCATGATGCGTCGGCCGCCAGCAGCTTCGCCATGTTGGCCTCGGCGCCGGCGGGCTTGCCCGCGTCGAACAACCGCGCCGCTTCGAAGCGCATCAGGTCCGCCGCGCGCACGTTGGCGTACGCGCGCGCGATCGGGAACTGCACGCCCTGGTTCTTCCCAATGGGCCGGTCGAACACGATCCGTTCGTTCGCGTAGGTGCGCGCCTTGTCGATGAACCAGTAGCCGTCGCCGATGCACTCGGCCGCGATGAGGATCCGCTCCGCGTTCATGCCGTCGAGGATGTAGCGGAACCCCATCCCTTCTTCGCCAATCAGGTTCTCTGCCGGCACCTCGAAGTCCTCGAAGAAGACCTCGTTGGTCTCGTGGTTGACCATGTTCCGGATCGGCCGGACGGTCATCCCCTTGTGCTCCGCGCCGCGCAGGTCCACGAGAAAGATCGACATCCCCTCGGTCTTCTTCTTCACCTCGGGCAGCGGCGTCGTCCGCGCGAGCAGCAGCATCAGGTCGGAATGCTGGATGCGCGAGATCCAGACCTTCTGCCCGTTGACGAGGTAGCGGTCGCCGTTGCGCGTCGCGGTCGTCCGCGTCTTCGTGGTGTCGGTCCCGGTCGTCGGCTCGGTCACCGCGAACGACTGCAGGCGCAGCTCGCCGGAGGCGACGCCGGGAAGATAGCGCTGCTTCTGGGCCTCGGACCCGTGCCGCAGCAGCGCGCCCATGATGTACATCTGCGCGTGGCACGCGCCCGAATTCGCGCCCGAGCGGTTGATCTCCTCGAGGATGACCGACGCCTCCGCCACGCTGAGCCCGCCGCCGCCGTACTGTTCCGGGATGAGGGCCGCGAGCCAGCCGGCGTCGGTCAGCGCCTTGACGAACGCGTCCGGGTAGCCGGCGCGCGCTTCGACCTCCTGCCAGTACTTGCTGTCGAACTGTGCGCAGAGCTCCCGGACGGCCTGGCGGTATTCGGGATATTCGTCTGCCTTGGGATTGATGTCGGCCATGCGATCGGGGGTTCGGACTAGAGCACCGATGGGCTCAGGAACCGAGGCTCTCTCCCGAATCCCATCGTCCCGAGGTCGCCGAGCCCCTTGAACACGCGCGCCATGTCGGCCGTGTCCTCGATCTCGCGGACCGCGTCGAGCGCCACGCGCGCGACGTCGGCGCCGAAGCGCGAGCCGACAAGCGTGGTGAACTTCCGCTCGAGCTCCCCGGTTGTCACCGGGTTCTCGGGGCTTCCTTTCGGAGAGTCGCTGGCGGCACGCTCGGACGCGCCGTCCTTCAACGCGAGCGTCAGTCGAGCGGGCCACGCGGCTGGATACCTCGTGGTGAGATCGTCGGCCACGGTCACACGGATACGCGGGAGCAGCTCCGCGATGGCACGATCGCGCACGCCGCCGGCTCCGAAGCGATCGTCCGCGAACTGCTCGAGCCCGAGCGCCCCTTCGAGCAGCGCCGCCGCGACGCAGTACGCCAGGCTGAACTTCGCCTGGTACGGCGTCCGCGGGTTCATCTCCTTCACGATCTCGTAGCCGGGCCCATAGGTCTCGACGGTGATCGCGTTCACCTCCCGCAGCACGTCGTCGGCGGACCATCGGCGGCGGGCACGCAGGCCGAGCGCGCAATCGACGGCCGTGTGCGTATGCCTGCAGCAGGAATACAGCTTGTAGCCGTTCTCGACGATCTTCCATCGAGCGCCGAGCCCGTCGGTCACCCTCGAGGCGTCGTACTGCGGAGCGGACCCCTGGGGTCCGCGAGTCATCGCCTCGAAGAATCCGCGCGGCCCCTCGAGGATTCGTGTCGCCCCCGTGAACCCGACACGCGCGAGGTCGGCCGCGAGGATGCCGTTCATCGCGGCCTTCCCCGGATGCAGGTGCTTGCTCATCGCGCCATCGGCGTTGAACTCCCAGAGCGCGGCGGCCTGGGTGCCGGCGGTCCCCAGCGCATCCACCATCTGATTCGCGTCGAGACCCAGCAGCGACGCCGCCGCAGCGGCCGCGCCGAAGGTCGCCACGGTGCCCGTCGGATGAAAGAAGTAGTAGTGACCTGGATTCACCGCTTCGCCGATGCGGAAGGCCGCCTCGTATCCAACCGTCACGGCTGCCAGGAACGACCGGCCGTCCGCGTGCTCGCGCTCGGCAACCGCCAGCGCCGCGGGGACGATCGGCGCCGCCGCATGGAGCGTCGATCCCTCGTGGACGTCGTCGAGCTCGAGGATGTGCGACGCCACGCCGTTGGCGAATGCCGCCGCGGGGGCCGATGCGCGTCCTCCGGCGAACACGGTCGCTTCGTACGATCTCCCGAAACCCTCGGCAATCTCCTGCGCCAGCCTGGCGGGCTTCTCAATCGAGCCGCCGAGCGCGGACGCGAGCCAGTCCATCACCGCGCGCTTCGCGTGGTCGACGACGTCGGGTGGAAGGTCGTCGTAGCGCGAGGCCGCGAGCGCCGCGGCGAGGACGCGGGTCGGCGGACCCGACAGGACGGCGCCGCTCACGCTAGACACCGAGATACTCCAGCCACTTCACGATGATCGCGAGATACACGGCCATATACACCACTCCGAGAACGAAACCGAGGACCCAGAAATCGCGCCGCTTGATGTAGCCGCTGCCGTAGTAGACGGCGTTCTGCCCCGACGCGTACGGGGTCAGCACGCCGATCAACCCGAGCGGATAGGCCAGCAGCAGCGCCCACGCGACGGGCGTGACGACGGGAATCTTGATCGCGACGGCGAGGAACAACGGGAACAGCGTCGCGGTGTGCGCCGTGATGCTGGCGAAGAAGTAGTGGAGGAAGAAGAACGTCAGCACGACGCCGGCGATCGTCGCATAGACGCCCAGCCCGGAGAGCATCGGCACGAGCGACGCGGCGAGCCAGTCGAGGAACTTCGTCTCCGCGAGACCGCCCGCCAGCGTCACCAGCGTCGCGAACCAGATCAGCGTGTTCCACGCCTGCGAGTGGCCGACGATCTCGTCCCACGGCACGACGCGGAAGATCACCATCCCGAGGATGACGAACCCGGCCACGATCGCGGGATCGACGTACGCGGCGCCGCCAATCCAGAAGCCGAGCGCGCCGAGCACGAGGATCAGCATCGTGATCTCCTGCCGGGTCATCGCGCCCATGTCCTTCAGCTGCCCGGCCGCCCATCGCGGGGCCTCGGGCGCATCCTTGATCTGCGGCGGATAGATCAGATAGAGGAGCGCGGGCTGGATCAACGTCAGGACGATGCCGACCGGCAGGAACCCCTTGAACCAGAGCGTCCACGGGATCGTGACGCCGACGGCCCTCGTGATCATCGCGATCGCCATCGTGTTCGGCGCCAGCGCGGTGAGGAACATGCTGCTCGACACCATGCTGGCGGCGAGCGCCGTATAGAGGAGATACGCGCCGACCTTCTTCGCGCTGGCGTCGTTGGGATGCGAGTCGTACAGCTCGGGGATGCTGCGGACGACCGGATAGATGCTGCCGCCGGAGCGCGCGGTCGCGGACGGCGTCACGGGCGCCAGCGCCAGGTCGGCGAACGTGATCGCGTACCCCAGACCGAGCGTGCGGTTCCCGAGCGCGCGAATGAGTTGCAGCGCGATGCGCTTGCCGAGCCCCGTCTTCGAGTAGCCGCAGGCAAACATGTAGGCGGCGAATATCAGCCAGACGGTCGGGTTCGAGAAGCCGCTCAGCGCCCACGCCGTCGCCTGGGCTGGCGCCGGGCGGACGAGGCCGAGCACGGTGGCGATCAGCACGCCGAGAAGACCGACGGCCCCTCCGGGAATCGGCTCGGTGATGATGCCGGTGATGGTGGCGAGAAACAGCGCGAAGAAGTGCCACGCATTGGCGGTGAGCCCTTCGGGCGTCGGCGTCAGCAGCACCGCGCCGCCGATCACGAACGGCGCGAGCCCCCGGATGAGCGTCGAGTGTCGCGTGCGAACCGATGTGGCTGGAGCGGCCACTTCTGCGGCAACGGACTGAACGTTCACCAGGGACCTCCGGTGCGCAAGATACTACAGTGATACGATTTTCCGCATGAAACACCCCGCCTCGGCGCTCGTCTTCCTCTTGCTCATCGGGGCCGCAACGGCGGCGCCCGGGCAGACGCCGATGGCACACCGCTTCATCCAGGTGGCGCCGGGCGTCTACTCCGCCGTCGGCAACGGCTCCATCGAAACGCGGTCGTCGAACATGGTGATCGTCAACGCCGATGACGTATTTCTCGTGGACACGAACATCACGCCCGAGGCGACGAGGCGCCTGATCAACGACATCAGGACGCTCACCGACAAGCCGGTCCGGTACGTGGTCAACACGCACTGGCACTACGACCACGCGGACGGCAACCAGGTATTCGGACCCGAGGTCACGATCATCGGCCACGAGAACGAGCGAACCGCGATTCTCGCCGGCGTGCTGAAGAACCGGCTCGCGCTCGAGTTCCAGAACCTGCCCGGCCAGCTCGAGAACATCCGCAAACAGATCGCCGAGGCGACCGATCCCGCGCGGAAGAAGCAGGCCGAGGATCGGCTGAACGTGCAGGAGGCGTATCAGGAGCAGCTGAAGGAAACCGTACCGACGCCGCCGACGATGACCATTGCGGATCACCTGACACTCTTCCGCGGCGATCGCGAGATTCGGCTGCTGTACCTGGGCCGCGGTCACAGCGACACCGACCTGATGGTGTACCTGCCGAAGGAGAAGGTGGTCGCGACGGGTGACTTCTTCGAAGGTCCGGTCACC
>DASQAX010000183.1:0-13248 GCA_035635535.1 Vicinamibacterales bacterium
CGATGGCACTGGCCGCCGGCGCGAACTTGATCGCGTTGTCCACGAGGTTGATGAGCGCCTGCCGGACCATCATGCGATCGCCCACCGCGCGCGGAGAGCCGTGCGCCTCGACGACCACCTGCTGAGATTTCTCTTCCGCGAGCACCGCCAGGTCTCCCACGACGCTCTCGGCCAGCTCCTTCAGCGCGATCGGTTCGATCGACAGCTTCGCGTCGCCCGTTTCCGCGCGCGACAGCGTGAGGAGCCGATCGACGAGCCCCGCGAGGCGATCGACCTCCTCGAGCATGCTGCCGATGATGACGCGGTACTCGCCCTCCGCGCGGGAGCCGCCGCGGAGCCCCACCTCGCCGACGCTGCGGATGGCCGTCAGCGGCGTGCGCAGCTCGTGCGAGACGTCGGCGGTGAACCGGCGCATCTGGTCGAACGACTCCTGCAGCCGCGCGAGCGTCGCGTTGAACACCGTCGCCAGGCGCCCCATCTCGTTGTCAGGGTCGCTCACCGGCAGGCGATCGCTCAGCCGCTCCGCGGTAATCGTCTCGGCCCGCTCGGTCATCCGTTCGATCGGCGCCAGCGCGCGGCGCGCCAGCAGGTAGCCGCCGAAACCGGCGGTGGCCACCGCGAGCGGGAGCCCCAACAGGAGAATCAGCGCGACGGTCCGAATCTGCTGGCGCATCACCTCCTCGGAGCGGCCCACCTGGATGACGACGGGGCTTCCGGCAATCTCGCCGCGCCGGCTCAGGACGCGCAGCGGCACGCCCGCCGTCGGCACGCTGACGACCGCGTCGTCCGGGAGATTCGGCAGGTCCATGCCGACCTCCGGCTGCGCGAGCGCGACGTCGTTGCGAAACAGCAGCTTGCCGGCGGAGCTCCAGATCTGCAGCCAGGGATGCTCTTCGATCGCCTCTTCGCCGTTCCACGTGATGCCGCCTTCCGGCGTCTGTTCGACCATCACGGTGGCCCACTGGAAGTCGCTGCGCAGCTGCTGGTCGAGGACCTGGGAGGCGCTGCGGCTCACGTACGCGAGGATGGCGCCCGCGTACACACCGAGGACGAGCGTCATGGCGGCGACGTACCACAGCGTCAGCTGCACGCGCACGCTGTGCGATCGCCACCAGCGCGTCACGGTTCGCCCTCACGAAGCAGGAAACCGACCCCGCGCACCGTGTGGATCAATTTCATCGACCGATCGAGATCCACTTTGCGCCGGAGGCGCGCGATGTGGACGTCGATGACGTTGTCGAGCGGCGTGGTCCGCGCCGTTTCCTTCCAGACGTCGCGCGCCAGCGTCTCGCGCGAGACGACCTGCCCCTCGTACCGCATCAGGTACTCGAGCAGCTCGAACTCGCGCACCGTCAACTCGACCGGCTGGCCGCCCCGCGCCACCTTCCGCGTGATCAGGTCCATCGACAGGTCGCCGACGGCGAGCCGCGGCGATTCGGCGGCCCGGCCGCGCCGCATCAACGCGCGGATGCGCGCGAGCAGCTCGGCGAACGCGAACGGCTTCACCAGGTAATCGTCCGCCCCGCTGTCGAGGCCCGCGACGCGGTCCTGCAGCGTGTCGCGCGCGGTGAGCACGAGCACCGGCGTCTTGATCCCCTTGCTGCGGAGCGTCGTCAGGATGTGCAGGCCGTCGCGCCCCGGCAGACCGAGGTCGAGGAGGATGAGATCGAACGCCTCGGTCGTCATCCGGAAAAACGCATCCTCGCCCGTGCGCTCGACGACGACCTCGTACCGTTCGCCCTCGAGCCCCTCGCGCAGGGCGTTGGCCACTTTCTGTTCGTCCTCGACGACGAGCACTCTCATGACTGACGTCGATTTTAGGTCGTACCGACGGAGGGTGGGGGCGGTCAAAGACGGAGGCGGCGCGTCAACGCGGCGAACCGGACGTCGCGGCGAACCGGATCGAACCGCGGATCGCCCGCCAGGTTGACGAGCGCGGGGTCGCGCTCCTCGCACGCCTGGTCGAGCAGGCGAAACGCCTCGTCGTGCTGGCCGAGGCCGACGTGCGCAAGCGCAAGGTGGTACGCGGGTACGAACCGCTGCGCGCGCAGCCGATCGAGCGCGTCGAGGATGGCACGCGCGACGCCGCACTCGCCGCGGACGGCCTTCGCGTGCGCGAGCCACGCGAGCAGCACCGGGTCCGCGGGCGCGTTCGCGGCGGCCGCCTCGAGCTCCGCCACGCCTTCCGCCGCGCGTCCCATCTGGATGAGCGACGCCCCGAGCACGCGCCACGCGGGCGTGAACTGCGGCCGCATGTCCATCACGTTGCGGCAGGTGTCGATCGCCGCTTCGTAATCGCCCGCCGCGTACTGCGTCCACGCCGCGCTGGTGCCGACGACCAGACACAACGGATCGAGCTCGCGGGCGCGCTGCGCTTCGCGGACCGCTTCGCTCGACTTGCCGAGCCCCGCGAGGAGCAATCCATACCAGCGGTGCGCGCCGTCGCTGCTCGGATTGAGCGCGATGGCCTGCCGGAACCCCGCTTCGGCGGCGTCCCAGTCCCAGTCGAGCATCGCGCGGATGTTCGCCACCGCCAGGTGCGCGTGCGAGAGATGCGGATCGAGCTGCAGCGAGCGCTCGGCGATGGGCCGTGCCGTCTCGAGCGCCTCGCGCGGAACCATGTTGTAGTACTCCGCCTGCCCGGTATACGTGCGGGCCAGGTCCGCGTGCGCCGCCGCGAAGGTCGGATCGGCCGCGCACGCCTTGCCGAAGTAGACAATCGCCTGCGGGAACCCCTGGTCGCCGGGCAGGTTCCAGTAGTACCGCCCCTTCAAGTACGTCTGGTAGGCGGCGGCGTCGGTGGACGGTTGCACGGGCTGCTCCGGCAGCAGCTCCACCGCCAGCGATTGCGCGATCCGGGCGGCGACTTCCGCCTGCACCGTCAGGCAGTCGGTGAGGTTCCGCTCGTATACGTCGGTCCATAGATGCGACTCGCTGGACGTTTCGACGAGCTGCGCGGTGATCCGCACGCGATCGGCTTCACGGCGGACGCTGCCTTCGAGCAGGTAGTCCGCGCGCAGCATCTCCCCGATCTCGCGCGCGCGGCGGGTGCTCCCCCTGAACAGGTTTGACGAGGAGCGCGAGATGACGCCGATGCGGCCGCGTCCGAGGCGGCCCAGCTGCAGGAACATCTCCTCGGTCAATCCGTCGCTGAAATATTCCTGGCTGGAGTCGCCGCTCAAATTGGCGAACGGCATCACCGCCAGCCGCGCCTTGTAGTCCGGCGTAAGGAACGGCATCGCGATGGCCGTGTCTGCCCCGAGCGACGTCGAGGGGCCGCCGCCGAGCGACGCGATGAACCGGTAGCCGCGCCGTGGCAGCGTCTCGACGAACCGCGGATTGTCCGCATCGTCTCCGAGGGCGGCACGCAGCCGCTTCACGGCGGCGTTCAGGCTGTGTTCGAAATCGACGAACGTGCCGTTCGGCCACAGCTTCCTGGCCAGCTCCTCGCGCGTGACGACATCGCCCGGATGCTCGAGCATCAGGCGGAGGATTTCGAACGGCTGCTCCTGCAGCCGGATGCGGTTGCTCCCTTTCCGCAGCTCCCGGGAGCGCGTATCGAGCTCGAACGATTCGAATCGGAGAAGGCGTTCGGGGTCCATACAGAATTATCTCCGGTGACCCCGCGCGGTTGTGGGTCGGACAATAGCTGGTCACCAACGTTTCACCTCGTGTCACCTCCAATGCATTGAGGCACTTGGCGGCGCGGCGCACAGTAGCGTCGTGCGAAACGCGATGGCGGCGGCTGTGACGCTCGGACTGGCGCTGACGGTTCCGGGCCTCGTCCGGGCTGCCGAAAACACTCCACGGATTGCGCGGGAAGGCGTCGCGCGTGCGCGCGTCCAGATGCGCGTGTACGACGCAGGGATGATGCCGGCGGCGATTCAGACGGTTGCTCTGCGTGCGGCGGCCGGGGTCCTGGCCGCCGCCGGCATCGATGTCCTCTGGCTACAGTGCGGCAGCGGCGCGGCAGGGACCCATGCCGCGGCGTGCGACACGCCCCTTGGGCCGTCGGAGCTGTCGGTTCGTTTCGTGCGCCTGGCGGGAACGCCGTCGGCGCGCGGCCAGCTGCAGCTTGGGTACTCCCTGCTGGATACCACCCGGGGCGAGGGCACGCTGGCAACGATGTACGTCGATCGGGTGGAGTGGCTGGCCGCGCAGGCACGCGCCGACGCGGCGATGCTGCTCGGCTTCGCCGTGGCGCACGAGATAGGGCACCTGCTGCTCGGGACCAATGCGCACGCGGCGCACGGCCTGATGCGTGCCGTCTGGTCGCGCGCCCAGCTGCAGCACGGCGACGCTCATGACTGGCGCTTCTCGCGCGACGAAGCCTGGAAAATGCGGGCGTCGGTCGAGCAGCGGAACGGTCTAAGATCCTCACAACGAGATGCGACTGGCTGCCCTGCTCCTGGCGGCGACGATCCTGGCGCCTCAACAGACTGTGGCGCCACCGCCGTCGCCTCCCTTCGAGCAGTGGCTCCAGGAGCTGATCGCTGAAGCGCGCGCGCGCGGCTTCGGCGACGACCTGATCGACGCGACGCTCTCCGGCATCACGCCGGTTCAGCGCGTGGTCGAACGAGACAACTCGCAGGCCGAGTTCACGATCACCCTCGACCGCTACTTCGAGACGCGCGTGACGCCGCGCATCATCCGCCTCGGGCGCGCGCAGTTGATGGAACAGCGCGCGGTCCTGCGGAACATTCGAACGGCCTATGGCGTCTCGCCGGGCGTCGTGCTCGCCATCTGGGGCATGGAATCGCACTACGGCGAGTTCACCGGCACCTATCCCGTCTTCCAGGCGCTCGCCACGCTGGCGTATGCACCGCGCCGATCGGATTTCTTCCGCAGCGAGCTGTTCAAGGCGCTCGCCATCGTGTCTGGTGGCTACATCGACGCCAAGACGATGACCGGGTCGTGGGCGGGAGCGATGGGGCAGCCGCAGTTCATGCCGTCGAGCTATCTCGAGCACGCCGTCGACTTCGACAAGGACGGCCTGCGCGACATCTGGCATTCGAAGGCCGACACGCTCGCCTCGATCGCGAACTACCTGAAGGACGCCGGGTGGGAGCCGGGCGAGACGTGGGGTCGCGAGGTGAAGGTGTCCAGGGAGGCGCGCGCGCAGGTCGCGGACATCCCGAAGCGCGACGCCGGCTGTTCCGCGAAGCGGCTGATGACCGAGCGGCGGCCGCTCCCCATCTGGCGCGACGCGGGCGTGAAGTTGAAGTCGGGCGCGCCGCTGCCGGTGAGCGACATTCCGGCGAGCCTCATCGACGTCGGCGGCCGCAGCTTTCTCGTCTATCCGAACTACGAGAGGATCCTCGACTACAACTGCGCGCATCTCTACGCGCTGAGTGTGGCGATGCTGGCCGATCGGCTCCAGTAGGTTGGTGGGTGGTGGTTGGTGGGTGGTGGTTGGTGGTCGGACGTAGGGGCCGACCTTCAGGTCGGCCCGGCCAGACGGACGGACGTAGAGGCGGACCTTCGGGTCCGCCTGCCTGGGAGGCGACGATGAGAACCGCCTCGTTGACGGCGGCCTCAGTGGTGATCGCCGCGCTTGCCCCGGCGCTGCTGTTCGGACAGGGAATTGCGGAGCGGGTGCCCCCGCTGTCGCCACCTGCGCCGAACGCGCCGCCGCCGTCACTCCAGGCGGCGGCGGATCCCGGTTACGCCGCGCTCATCGCGACGTGCAAGACGCCGCCGGCCCGTGCCGGAGGTCCGGGGCGCGCGGGCGGACGCGGCCCGGCGCCGGCGCCAGGACCGCGCGAGTACACGGTCACGGAAATCCCCGGGGTGATAGCTGGGGCTCAGCGCTGGACATTCGTCTGGCAGGAAGCCGGCAACAACGGCGACGGCATCGTTGGAACGAACGATGGCGGCCTCCTCATCGCGCAGAACGACAACAGCAGCGTCCTCAAGCTCGATAAGAACGGGAAGCCGTCAATCGTGTACGGCGACACGCACACCGGTGGATCGGTCTCGATCAGCAAAAGGGGCGACGTGTTCATCGTGCAGCGCGGCCTCAAGTCCGGCATCCTGCAGCTCGCGCCGCGTCGCCGTCAGCTGGCGAACTCCTATCAGGGTGATCCACTCGACTGCGTCGGCGGCAATCCGAACGATCTCTCGGCCGACAGCAAGGGTGGCGTCTATTTCACACAGGGCGGCGTCTATTATGCCGACCCCAAGGGCACCATCACGAGGTACGGTGAGAACGTCACCCCGAACGGCATCGTCCTGAGCGCGGACGAGAAGACGCTGTACGTCACCAATGGACCGACGCTCGCGGCATTCGAGGTCCGCCCCAATGGCTCGCTCGCGAATCAGCGCGAGTTCGCCAGGCTCGAAGGAGGCGGCAATGGCGACGGCAGCACCATCGACGCGGCAGGCAGGATCTACGTCACCTCCAATCCCGGTGTGCAGGTGATCGGTCCGGACGGAAAGTATCTCGGTATCATCCCGACACCGCGTCCGGTGATCAGCGTCGCGTTCGGCGGCGCGGACAAGAAGCGGCTGTACGTCCTGGCGCGCGGCGCGACGTCAGCCAACGGCGAAGAGGTCGCCAACGCCGCACAGGTGTACGCGATCCAGATGGTCGCACGGGGATACAAGGGCAGGGCGAAGTAGTCGGACGTAGGGGCCGACCTTCAGGTCGGCCCGGACAGTCGGACGTAGAGGCGGACCTTTAGGTCCGCCTGGGAGGCGACGATGAGGATCGTTTCGTTGATGGCCGCGGCGGCGTTTACTGCGCTGGCCGCGACGCCCCTGCTGGCACAGAACGAAGGCTTCGTCCCGGTGACGCAGGCCATGCTGGCCCACCCCGATCCCTCGGACTGGCTGCACATCAGCCGCACGTACGACCAGCACCGCTTCAGCACGCTGAAGCAGATCAGCCGGAGCAACGTCGCGCAGCTCCGCATGGCGTGGTCGCGCGGGCTCCCCGTGGGCACGCAGGAGTCGACGCCGCTGGTCTATCGCGGGGTGATGTACGTGATCGCGCCGGGCGCCACCGTCCAGGCGCTCGACGCGACCAACGGCGACATGCTCTGGGAGTACCGCCGCGACTACCCCGCAGGCGTCCAGCCGCGCGCGGCGCGCAGCAAGAACCTCGGCATCTACGAGGACATGATCTATTTCGGCGCGCCCGACGGATTCCTCGTGGCGATCGATGCGCAAACCGGCGCGCTGCGGTGGGAGACCAAGGTTGACGAGGGGCAGATCACGGCCGGCGGTCTGCTCGTCGCCGACGGCAAGGTGATTTCCAACCGCACGTGCGATCAGGGGAAGCGCCAGTTCTGTTTCATCGCCGCGCACGATGCGAAGACCGGCAAGGAAGTGTGGAAGTTCCATGTGACCGCCGCGCCTGGTGAACCGGGCGGCGACACATGGGGCAAGCTGCCCGTCGATCAGCGTGCGGCGGGGGCGTGGGGACTTCCCGGCTCCTACGATCCGGTTCGCAAGATCGTGTACTGGGGAGTCGCCAATCCCAATCCCTACACGCGCTTCAAGCGCCACGGCAGCTATGACGCGGTGTCGAACAGCTCGCCCTCCGAGCTGTATAGCAATTCGACGCTGGCGCTCGACGTCGCGACGGGCAAGCTGGCCTGGTACTTCCAGGAGCTGCCGAGCGACGATTGGGACGCCGATCACAACCAGGAACGGATCCTCGTTCGCACGCGGGTGAACCCCGACCCGCGGTTCGTGAAATGGATCAATCCCACGGTCCAGCGCGGCACCGAGCAGGACATCATCATCACCGTTGCCGAAGGGGGCGGCATGTTTGCCGTCGCCCGGCAGACCGGTCAGTTCCTCTGGGCGCGGCCGTTCCCGTACGACGACCCCAACGCGAACCTGCGCGTCGTCGACGTGAAGACGGGCCAGACGGCTGTCAACCCGGACAAGCTGTTCAAGAAGGACGGCGACACGATCGTCGGCTGCTACCACAACACCCGCGGACTGTGGCAGATCGCGTACGACCCGGACACCAATTCCGTGTACGTGCCGTTTCACGATCAGTGCCTGTCGATGGAGGCGGTGCACTCCAGCCCGACCGGGTATGGCCGCCGGACCGGCGTGATGCGTCCCGGCTCGGATCCGAAGGCGTACATGGGCGTCGCCAAGATCGACGTCGCGACGGGCGAGATGCGCGTCATCTACTCGCAGCCGCAGCCGGCCAACGGCTCGGCGCTCGCCACCGCGGGCGGCCTGGTCTTCTTCGGCGACCTCAATCGGCGGCTGCGCGCGATCGACGCCGACAACGGCAAGGTGCTGTGGGAAACCATCGTCGGCGGGATGATCATGAACAGCACCATTACCTACGCGGTCAACGGCAAGCAGTACGTGATGGTGTTCACCGGCGGCGGTCAGTCGGTGACGGCAGGCCCGCTCGCGGTCGCCACCAAGGCCATCGTCTCGCCGGTCGTCGGGCATAACGCGATCTACGTGTTCGCGCTGCCCTGACCGGCGCTGGTTCGATGGGTGGTGGGTGGGTGGGTGGTTGATTGGTGGTTCGGGGTTCGGGGTTCGCGGTCGGACCCCGGCCTGAATCCGTCGCGTCCTAGTATCGTAGACCGCCGCGATTGGATAGAATCTGGCGCTCGCGTATCTGCGCGATCCATTTCAGGAGACGCACGAATGGCTCTTCAACTTGGCGAGACCGCTCCCGACTTCGAGGCTGAAACCACCGCGGGGAAGATCCGTTTCCACGAGTGGATCGGCGACTCGTGGGCCGTGCTCTTCTCGCATCCGAAAGACTTCACCCCGGTATGCACCACCGAGCTCGGGTACATGGCCAAGCTCAAGCCGGAGTTCGACAAGCGGAACGTGAAGATCATCGGCCTCAGTGTCGACCCCGTGGACCGGCATTCCAAGTGGGCCGACGACATCAAGGAGACCCAGGGCTACGCGCCCAACTACCCCATGATCGGCGACACCGACCTGCACATCTCGAAGGCGTACGGCATGCTGCCTGCCAGCGTGAGCGGGACGTCGGAAGGGCGCACGCCGGCCGACAACCAGACCGTCCGCAACGTCTTCGTGATCGGTCCAGACAAGAAGATCAAGCTCGTCATCGTCTATCCGATGACGACCGGCCGCAACTTCGACGAGGTGCTGCGCGTCATCGACTCGCTGCAGCTGACGGCCAAGCACAAGGTCTCGACGCCGGTGAACTGGAAGAACGGCGAGGACGTGATCATCGCCGGGTCGGTCTCGGACGACGATGCGAAGAAGACGTACCCGAACGGCTGGAAATCGCCGAAGCCGTACATCCGGATCGTGCCCCAGCCGCGCCCGTAGGCAAGGGGTGCGCCAGTGATCCTCGAGCAGTTCTACCTGAACTGCCTCGCCCACGCGTCGTACCTCGTCGCCGACGAGGCGACCGGCGCGGCGGCTGTCGTCGACCCGCAGCGTGACGTCGATCAGTACCTGGCGTTCGCTGCGGAGCACCACCTCCGCATCACGCACGTCGTCCTCACGCATTTCCACGCCGATTTCGTCGCCGGCCACCTCGAGCTGCGCGATCGCGCCGGCGCGACCATCTGCCTGGGCCGCCAGGCGATCGCGGAATACGACTTCACGCCGCTCGGCGACGGCAGCGTCATCCGCCTCGGCGGCGTGCGCATCGAGGCGATGGAAACGCCCGGCCACACGGTCGAATCGATCTCGTTGGT
Organism: Vicinamibacterales bacterium; assembly: GCA_035635535.1. Taxonomy (GTDB): domain Bacteria; phylum Acidobacteriota; class Vicinamibacteria; order Vicinamibacterales; family UBA2999; genus Gp6-AA40. The sequence continues at coordinate 9,666 of DASQAX010000183.1, forward strand.
CGTATATGATGGCGGTCCGGCAGCCGTCCTCACCGGCGACACGCTGTTTGTCGGCGATGTCGGCCGCCCGGATCTTCGCGCGTCGCTCGGCTGGTCCGCGAGCGAGCTCGGCGCGATGCTCTACGACTCGCTGCACCGCAAGCTGCTGACGCTTCCGGACGCGACGAAGGTGTACCCCGCGCACGGCGCCGGATCGCTCTGCGGGAAGGCCATCTCGAAGGAGACGGTCTCGACGATCGGCGAACAGCGCGCGTTCAACTACGCCCTGCAGCCGATGTCGAAGCAGGCGTTCGTCGATCTGGTGACGACCGACCAGCCCGACGCGCCGGCGTACTTCACCTACGACGCGGTGCTGAACAGCCGCGAGCGGCCGACGCTCGAGCAGGCGCTCGCGCGCGAGCTCGAGCCGCTGACGATCGACCAGGTCACCGCCGCGGTGCGCGACGGTGCGCAGCTGCTCGACACGCGCGACGCGGCGGAGTTCGCGGCGGCGCACCTGCCCGGGAGCGTCAACATCGGACTGGGCGGCCAGTACGCCACCTGGGCCGGAACGCTGCTCGATCCGTCGCGGCCGATCGTGATCGTCGCCAACCCGGGCGCTGAAGCACAGTCCGCGATGCGGCTGGGCCGAATCGGCTTCGATCTTGTCGCAGGATTTCTAGAGGGGGGTCTGGGTGCGCTCGATCGCGGACCCACAGGGTCCGCGCCGCTGGGGTCTTCGCTGCAGGTTCACGCCACTGATCGCCTCAGTCCTCAGACCGCGGCGGAACGGATGGCAGGCGACAACCCGCCGCTCGTCATCGACGTCCGCACGCCCCGCGAGCGCGCGGCGAAGGCCATCGACAACACGACGAGCGTGCCGCTCAGCGCGCTCGCTGCGCGCGCGCGCGTCATTCCGCGCGAACGTCCACTGGTGGTGTTCTGCGCCGGCGGGTACCGATCCTCGATCGCCGCGAGCCTGCTTCAGCGCGACGGGTTCACGAACGTCAGCGAGCTCGCCGGCGGCATCGCGGCCTGGGAAGCCGCGGGGCTGCCGCTCAGCGGATCGGGCCAGTCCACGTAAGCGCGCTCGCGCTCGCGAATCGCGCGATACCGCCTGAACACGTCACGCGCGCTCTCGAGGCCGAGGAGCGAGCGCCATGTCGTGCCGCGGAACGTGTGCGCGAGCATCTGCCGGCCGTTGCGAAGCAGGAACCGCGGGTCGTGACGGATGGCCCGCGGCATGTGCCGCACCTTCATCCACCGTTCGGCCTTCCAGCGCATGAATTCGATCTCGTCCGCCTCGAGATGCGCGCTGCGCGTCACGGCCGTCGTCCCGTCGTACTCCTCGACGCGCTGATTGACGACCAGCCCGCGCTCGATGAAATCGCGCGTCATCGGCGTGCCCGGGTACGGCGTCGGATGCTGGATGTAGGGCCAATCCACGTATTTCCGGGCGAACGCGAGGTTGGCGGCGATGGCACCGGCCGTGTCGTCCGGGTTGCCGACGATCAGCCCGCCGACGACCAGCATCCCGTGACGGTGCAGGATGTCGATCGCCGTCACCGACGCGTTGCCGACCCGGCGTCCGTGCTCGCGCGCGCTGTTCTTCGCGCCCGCCTTGAGGAACGCCAGGTCGTCGTCGAGGATGTTCTCGATGCCGAGGAACACGTAGCGGAAGCCGGCCCGCCGCATCAGGGGCGCCAGTTCCTCGCCGTTCGCGGCGATCGCCGAGGTCATGCCCTGCACGAGGTAGTCGATGTCGGAGAGGCCGGCGTCGATGATGGCTTCGCACAGGACCCTGAAGCGCTCCACGTCGAGCGTGATGTTGTCGTCGACGATGAAGATGGCCCGCGCGCCGCGGCGGCGCGCGTCGGCGATGTCCTCGATGACGCGCGGAATCGGGAAGCGGTGGAAGTTCCGCCCGCGCATCTCGATGATCGAGCAGAAGCTGCAGTCGAACGTGCAGCCGCGCGAGGTCTCGACGACGTCGATCTGGCGGCCGAGCATCGTGTACCCGGAGAGCACGCGCGCGCCGCGCTTCGGCGGCGCGAGAGTGTCCTTCTCGACAGGAATGACCGGTCGCGGCGGCGTCTGCAGGAACGCGTCGCGATCGCGGAACCACAGGCCCGCCACCGACGACAGCGGGCGCTTCCGGTCGAGCGCGCGCACCAGCTCGCGAAACGTCAGCTCTCCCTCGCCGCGGACGATCGCGTTGACGCCAAGGGCGGGATCCGTCCAGGCGTCGGGCGCGAGGCTCGGGTCGTACCCGCCGACGACGATGAACGCCTCGGGACGCATCGACCGGATGAGCCCGATCAGCCGGCGTGCCGTCGCGCGCTGAAACGTCATGACCGAGAGCCCGACCACCTCGGGCGCGCAATCCCACACGAGCTGCTCGACCGTTTGCCGAACGGCTGACTGCGCGAGGACGAGGTCGGCTATGGCGACCTCGTGGTGCGCGTCGACGTTGCCGGCCAGCGAGGCGAGCGCACCGTTGGGCATCCGGATGGCGACGGTCGGCGTGTGCTCGAACGAATCTGGCATCGACAGCAACAGGACGCGCACGGCTGAACGATATACGAAAACTGGTACGGCAGATGCTCCCAAATTGGACGGCAGGGCTCTCGCCTGCTCGAGGAGGAAACGTATGCAGCAGAGGTTTGCGATTCTGGTATCGGCGGCGAGCCTGGTCATGACGGCCGCGTGCTCGCAGTCCGATACGGGCATCACCACGGCCGTGAAGGCGAAGATGGCCACCGACGACGCGGTGAAGGCGTCGGAGATCAACGTCGACACGCACAACCACGTGGTGACGCTGAACGGAACGGTGGGCTCGCAGGCCGAGAAGGAGCGCGCTGTGCTCATCGCGCGCGACACCAACGGCGTGAGCAGCGTGGTTGACGATCTGATCGTCGGCCCGGTGCCGGCCGCGACAACTGGCGCGTTCGGGCAGAAGACGGAAGACAAGGCGAACCAGGCCAGGGAGAACATCGAGGACACGGCACACGATGCGAAGGTGAAGACCGAGAACGCCGCGCATGACGCGAAGGTGAAGACCGAGGAGGCCGCCGACAAGGCCGGCGAGGTGCTCACCGACGCGGCGATCACGACCGCGGTGAAGACGAAGTTCCTGGCGGAACCGGGCGTGTCGGGCCTGAACATCAACGTCGACACGAGCAACGGCGTCGTCACGCTGAACGGCACGGTGAAGACCAGGGCCGAAGCGGACAAGGCGATGACAATCGCGCGCGACAGCAAGGGCGTCAAGCGCGTCGTCAATCACCTGAAGGTTGGTTAGTCGTTGGCCGTTTGTCGTTAGCCGTTAACCGTTCGTCGTTGGTCGTTCGTCGTAACGGCTAACGGCTAACGGCTAACGGACACCGGCGGTACGCGATTCGCAGCCGTGCGCAGGCGCGTGCCAGACCCCCACAGAAATCGCCATTTCGCCGTTCGCCGGATTACCATTCGAGAAATGCGGTTTCCCGGCGCGTGTGTGCTTGCCGTAGCGTGTCTCGCCTCCGGATGTGGCTCGTCCGGCGGGCCGGCACCTTCCGCGGTGCCGTCGCCCGGCCCATCGAGCCCGGCTCCCGCGCCGGCGCCC
>DASQAX010000184.1:0-3898 GCA_035635535.1 Vicinamibacterales bacterium
CCCAGAATCGTATAAAGTCGAATCGTACTGTCGATCAGCAGCGCGCGCCGGGGGCGAACACCCGGTTCGGATTAGCGCGAAGGCGGCTACGGGATGACGCGGAACGCGAGCAGCGTCCGGCCGGCGGCGGTTGTCAGTTCCACGAGGTAGTCGGCGGGCGCCAGCGGCGCCAGCGAGACCTCCGCCGACTGCCAGCGCGACCCATCGGGATCGTCGCGCACCGCGGCGGTGACGGGAATCGGCAGCGGGTTGCCGTTTCGATCGAGGACGCGCGCGGTGACGGCGTCCGCCGCCGGCGTGGGCACGTCGACGCGCAGGCGCTCGCTGCGCCGGAAGCGCAGGTCCGCGGTCGGCATGTCGCGGTTGGCCGTCGTGGGTCCTCGCCGGAAGAAGAGCGCACTCGCCGCCTGCGGCGCCGCCGGTACGCTGATGCGCAGCACGTCGCTGCCGGGAGCGGCGGCGCGAGCACCTTTCGTCCGGATCTGCAGCTGGTACTCGCCTGCGGCGAGCGTGCTCGACGTCAGCGCGATGCGGGCGGTCGTCCCGCCCGGCGCGATCTGCGCGCGGCCGGTCGCGACCGTCCTGCCGGACGCGTCGACGAGCATCGCATCGGCCTGTCCGCCGCCGGCCCAGTCCTCCTGCGTCGCGCGTCCGGCCTCCGCGACCGCCCACACGGTCGCGACGTTCGCCGGGGTCCATCCCGCGGTCGCATGCAGCCGCATCGGAAGCTCGCGTCCCGCGGTGCTCAGCGCCGCGAGCGCGGATTCGATCGCCCGCGCGTTCGCGGTGGCCGCGGGAGCCACGACGGGCGATGCCGCGGCCGTCGCCGCTGCGGCTTCCGTGGTCGCGAGGTACCCGCGCCGCGCGCGAACCTGGACGCCGGGACGCCTGACGCGGACGGTGAGCGCGTGGAAGCGGCCGTCCAGCTTGCCCGTGGAGTAGTACCCGAGCAGGTAGTACGAGCTCAGGTCGTCCGCGATCCTCCGCAAGCCGCGCGAGAGGTCGTTGGTGTTGACGACGGCGAGTCCGTCGGTGGCCTCTGCCAGCGTGCGGAGCGACGTGTTGCGGGCGAACAGGCGCGCACGGTCCTCGGCGGGCGGCACCGTCGGATTCGCGTTGATCCCGGCGCCGACGCCCGCGGCGGGCACGATGTCCTCGTCGAAGACCGCCAGGCCGCGCGGATCGATCGGATAGAACGACGCGTTCGCCCGGTTCGCCTCGTCCAGCATGAAGCGGAACTGCGTCGCGTCGTCGAGCTGCGACAGCGCGAATCGGTCGCGCTCGCAGTCGCTGTTCGCGGTGCGGCCGGTCGAATCGGGCGGGCGCGTCCCGAGTGTCCCGGTCGCCGGGTTGATGCCGACGATCGGGCCGGTGGGCACCTGGCCGTCAATCGGCCGCGCCAGCGCGTTGTTCCGCTCGTAGAGACGCCATCCGTCGGTGATCGCGATGACGGCCTTGCGCTCCTCGCGCACGCCGCCGAGGAAGCGCACGAGATCCTCCAGGGCGTCGAGCGTCTGCTTCTCGCGATGGCGCAGGATCATTTCCTGGGCGATGCCTTGATCGGGAGCGGTGGCCTCGCCGGGACGCGGGATGCCCGGGTAACACCGCGCGTAGAGATCCTCGACGGGGTCCTTGAAATTCAACCGATCGCGCTCGCCCCACCAGTAGCGCGTCAGGAACCCTTCGATCGCCGTCGTGCGCCGCGCGAACGTGATGTCGCGCGCCGACATCTCCGGCGTCATCACCGCGATCAGATCGTCGGGGCCGATCAGCCGGTCGAGCGCCTCGACGAGCGGCGTCCTGATCCTGCGCGAGGCGGCCAGCTCGACGTGGTTGACGTCGAGGAAGAGGACGAGCACGCGGGCGCGCGGCTCGAGCGCCGCCTGCCGCGACTCGGCGACCGTGTTCGGCTCGCGCCGCGTATCCTGCGGCCCCGCGCTGCGAATGACGACGTGCTCGAACTCGTCGATCGTCTGCGGCACCTTGTCGTCGAGCAACTCGAAGTCGTCGCGCCGCAGATCGTCGACCGGCATGCCGTTGCGCGTGGGATAGACGTCCACGCGAACGTAGTTGGCGCCGGTGCGGAACGTCGGCGGGGCGGTTTGCGGCTGTGCCGCGGGCGAGGCAAGGGCGGCCGAGGCGAGGAGAACCGCAAGCGCTGCGCGCCGCATGCGCAGCATTATCTCACCGCGCGGTCCGGACCCCTTCGATGCCGCTCGGGACGGGCGATCAGCCTGTCCCGCCCGACGCGGTGTGAGTGATTGCGGCGAACCAGTCGCCCATGCCGGCGTTCATCATCTGCAGGAAGAGCGAGAGCGTTGACGAGAAGCGGCCAACCCCGTAGCGCATGCGCCTGGGCAGCTTGTCGGTGGACAGCACCTCGCCGGTTCGCCCGTCGATCAGCACGACGGTGACGTCGAGCACCCGGCCATCCGCGTACGCATAGGTCGTGCGAATGCCTCGCTGGACCACGCGCGCCGGCGCGATGCGCAGCTTCACCGATCCGGTGACGATGAGCGGGTGACGATGCTCTTCGCCCAGCGTGCGCCAGTAGGCGACGTCGGACAGCCGCCGCTCGGAGTCGATGGGGAGCGGCTCGGCTTCGATCACCTGCGCGGACGACCACGTGCGCAGATGCGCCCGGACCAGCCGAACGGTCTCGCTGTTCAGATCGAATTCCGGCTTCCGGTCCGTAGCGAATCCAGCCACCCACACGCGCGGCAGCGTCGCGAGCTTGAGCTGAACGTCGGCCGGCGGCGCCGACTGCGGCCTCGAGATGTGCGGCGCCGTGCAGGCGGCGGCCGCGATGGACAGAACGGTGATGGTTACGAAATGCGGTCGCATAACGAAGAGTTGTCACGGCGTGTGCCGGCAATCCCGGTATTGCCGGCATCAATCGGCACACGACGCGGCGCGTCCCTGGCGCGTTGCAAGAGCGAAGCCTGTCCGAATCGAGACGTCCCATGGCGGCGCGCCTGAGCCGTCCTGCGCGACCTATACTGACCGCGGGTTCATGCACAGCGTTCGTTTCAGGTGGCGGCTGGCGTACGCCGTCGTCTTCTTGTTGTTCGGTACTCTCGCGCCGGCTCGAGCACAGGGGACGCAGGTGCAGGATGGCCACGAGCACGACGCGCCGCAGCCCGACACTGCGGCCGCCGGGGTCGGCATGAGTGCCATGACGCGCGACGCCTCGGGGACAAGCTGGCTCCCCGACACGTCGCCGATGTACGCCGTCCATCGGCAGCGCGGGCCGTGGGCGCTGATGTTCCACGAGAACGCCTTTCTGCAGTTCCTGCACGAGGCCGGACGTCGCGGCGACGACCAGGGCGGCAGCATCAACTGGGCGATGGGGATGGCTGCCCGGAACGTCGGCCGCGGGCACGTCGGCCTGCGCGGGATGATCAGCGTCGAGCCGTGGACCATTGGCGGCTGCGGCTATCCGAATCTTCTCGCGTCCGGCGAGGAGTGCCGTGGTGACGTCATCCACGACCGGCAGCATCAGCACGACTTCGCGATGGAGCTCTCGGCGGAATACGACGGGCCGCTCGGGGGCGGCACGCGGTGGCAGCTGTTCGGCGGACCGGCGGCCGAGCCCGCGCTCGGACCGGTCGCCTATCCGCATCGGATCTCGGCGACGCCGAACCCGATCGCTCCAATCGCGCATCACTGGTTCGATTCGACGCACGTGTCGTTCGGCGTGATCACCGCGGGCGTCTACGGCGCGCGCTGGAAGATCGAATCGTCCGCGTTCAACGGCCGCGAACCGGATGAACGGCGCAAGAACCTGGACCTCGGCCCGCTCGACTCCGTGGCGGGTCGCGCCTGGCTCCTGCCGACCCCGCGCCTCGCGCTGCAGGTCTCGGCGGGGCATCTGCGGGAAGCGGAAGCGGGTGAGGGT
>DASQAX010000185.1:0-13117 GCA_035635535.1 Vicinamibacterales bacterium
CGGAAGCGGAGCGGAACGTCGGCATTGGTTTCGATGGATTCGTAGAGCGCGGTGATCAGCTCGAGCGACTTGCGGCCTTCCCACCCGTCGACGAGCGCCGCCCTGCTGGTGCGCAGCGCGGTGACGACGCCCGCGAGGTAGTCGCCGTGAGTGCGGCCGAGGCCCTCCGGGTTGCGGCCGTACGTCGCGAAGATCTCGTCGTCGATCGGCTGCTTGTCGGCGAAGGTCCAGGTGACCAGCTCGTTCATGAAGAAGCCGCCGATCACCACGCTGCCTTTTTCCCCGAGGATGCTGATCGAGCCCTCGAGGTCCTTCGGGCGCGTCGCCGTCGTCGCCTCGAGGACGCCGAGGGCTCCCGAGTGGAACTTGATGATCGCCACGCCGGTGTCCTCGCATTCGATCTTCACCAGGCGCGTCGCGGCCATGCTGCGGACCGATTCCACCGGGCCCATGAACCACGTCAACATGTCGATGTGGTGGGCGCCCTGGTTCATGAAGACGCCGCCGTCGTGCGCCCACGTCCCGCGCCACCGCTCGGAGTCGTAATACGCCTGGTCGCGGGTCCACCGCAGCCGCACGGTGCCGAGGACCAGCCGTCCGAAACGCCCCTCGGCGAGCGCCTCGCGCGCCTTCACGATCGCGGGGTTGTAGCGGTTCTGGTGAACGACGAACAGCTTCACGTTGCCGGCGTCGCATGCTTCGAGCATCCGGTCCGCGTCCTCGAGCTTCAGCGCCATCGGCTTTTCGACGACGATCGGCCGTTCGTACTGCACGAGGTCGAGCACGTTGGCACAGTGGGCGCCGCTCGGCGTCAGCACGGAGATGACGTCGATCGAGCCGTCGAGCTCGCGCATCATGTCCGCGACGCTGGCGAAGGCCGGCGCGCCGAACTTGGCGGAGAAGTCGCGCGCACGGGAGATGTCGAGGTCCACGAAAGCGCCAATCTCCGCGCCTTCGACGTAGTGCTGCAGCGCGTGCGCGTGCTTGCGCGCGATGCTGCCGCAACCGACGAGGGCAAACTTCAAGGTGTTCATGCGCTCAACTCTCCACAAAGTGATTGATACAGGTTGACCAGCTCGGTTCCCTGGCGCTCCCAGCCGTACTGATGGAGGAAGTCGCGTGCGCGTTGAACCTGGCCGGCGCGCCGCGCGGGGTCGAGGTAGAGCCGGTGAATCGCGTCGGCGAGCGACGAGACGTTCTCCGGCTCGTAGTAGGTGACCATGTCGTCACCGAAGTAGTGCTCGATCGCTCGCAGGCGCGGGGCGATGGAGGGGATGTCCTGCGACACGTACTCCATCAGCTTGACGGGCAGCATCAGGTCGGTCGCGATGTTCTTCCGGTTCCCGACCACCCCGACGTGCATCAGCGACAGCCGCGCGGGCAGCTCGTGCAGCGCGAAGCCCTTCGGCGCGAAGTGCACGCGGTTCGCGATGCCCAGCTCCGACGCGATCCGCTGGAATTCAGCGAGGTCGTCGCCGTGTCCCCACAGGTGGAGCTGGATGCACGGGATGCGCTCCTGGACCTCGGCGACGGCGCGAATGATCAGATCCACGCCGAGCCGCCTGGCCATCGTGCCGTGATACACGAGGTTGAAGCCGCGTGACGCGTCGCCGGACGCGTCGCGGCCGCGCGGCTGCGCGAAGATCGACGGATCCGGGACGTTCATCGAGATGAACGTCTTCGCCCGCGGGATGCCGCGCGCGACGAGCGTCTGGCGCTGGGGATCGTTCACGCAGATGACGATGTGGGCCACGAGCGCGCTGAGCCGCTCTTCGAGCAGCAGCGCCTTGCGCAGCGTCGAGCTGACGGTGAACTTCGTCGCGAACGTCTCCGGCACCGAATCGTGGACGTCGAGCACCACCTTGCTGCCGCCCAGGCGCGGAATCAGGCCGGCCAGGACGAGGAAGTCGGGGATGTTGTGGACGTGCACGACGTCGAGCTCGCCCCTGAGGAGCAGCCGGAGGCACGCCGCCGACGAGCAGAGGAGGAAGAGCACGTACGACAGCACATACGCAGCGGTGCTCTTGCCCCGGTACTTGCGGACGCGCAACTCGCGGATTTCGACGCCGTTGAGCGTGACCTGCTTCCGAACGTCCGCATTCGTCGTGGTCAGGCAGCGGACGTCGAATCCCTGTGCGGCCAGCGTCTCGGCCTCGCGGCGGACGCGCGCATCGATGGTGTAGTCCGTGTACGCGATCATGCAGACGAAGCGGCGGCCGGCTCTCACAGGTGGACCCTCGTCGAACCGCCCTCGAAACGATGAACATCGGGCGAGGCGTCACGGCCGTCAGCCGATCGATGCACCTGGATCGCCGCCGCTGGAAGCATGGCCGGCGGGGGCGCGGTCACGGTGATGCCCGTCGAACTCGAGCCGATGAAGCGGACCGACCTGCGCCACTGGAACCACGACACGGCCTCGCCGGCGGTCGCAAACCACGCCCCGCCCGTCGCGTCGATGGCCTCGAGCAGCTCGCCGTAGGAACGCCCCCAGAGACGCTCGGGAGCCAGGCTCCGGTCGTGCCAGTTGATGACGAGCGTCCCGCCGAACCGCCGCGCGTTCGCGATGAGCGGGAGACAGCGCTGCATCGCGTCGCGCCGCTCCAGTCCCATGCGCGAGGGGTAGAAGAGCGCCGAGTCCATGATCGACAGCGGCAGCTCCATCAGGCCCTCCGTACCGGGCAGCTTGAACGACTGCGACGTGCCGGCGCGGTAGCCGATCGCGTCGTTGTAGCCCCAGGTGGAGTCGTAGGCAAAGCCGGCGGCTTCCAGCTGGCGCGGTGAATCCGCGCCGTAGTACAGCCAGTGCATCCGGACTCCCGGGGACTGGTGGCCGGTGACGGACGTCAGCTGCTCGATTTCCGCGCGGCCGGCGTCGGCGTCGCGCCACGCGTCGATGCCGTGCACCGCGAGCTCCGACCCGCTGCGCGCCAGCCCGGACAACTCCGCGCGAATCTCGCTGACCTCGTACGGCACGCCGCGCTGCGGCTGGACGTCTCCGTCGGGCGACACGCCGGGACGATGCTTGAACGGCACCAGGAAGAACGTGGAGCGGCGTCCCTGCTCGACTTCGCGGTAGCTGTCGAAGGGCCGCCAGGGGTCGGGAAGCACGCCGGTGAACACGAACGGCACGGACAGGGCGGCGGCCCAGTTCCGTGCGGCTTCGACCGCGGACTTGCGTCCGCGCGCCAGATCGACGAGCGTGCCGCACGAGGCCCTGTAGAGGAAGCCGGCAAGCGTGCGGTCGAACTTGTGGCGCGTCAACCCGAGGAAGTCGATGTCGTGCGTCAGGCAGCAGGTGAAGTCGAACCCGTACGGGCGCGGCGGAATCTCGACGAACGAGACGGCCGACTGCTGCAGCACGTGCCGCAGGACCGCGATGTGAAATTCGAGCGTCGGAACGGCGGCGTGCGAGACCGGCTGGCCGTTGGTGAGCAGGTGCCGCACTTCGCGAAACAGGTCGTAGCCGATGCGCCAGACGGCGCGCGAGCCGGTGCAGCTGCGGTAATCCGCGGCCTTGCCGTCGAGCGTCAGCAGCGGGTCGGTGGTCGTGCGGTCGAACTGCGCGGCGCCCCCGTAGAGAGGCAGCTCCGACTGGTCCCAGGCGAGACCGATCGCACCGTCCACGCGCGTCACCGTCATCCCCGACTGCCGATCCGTCACCTGTTCGTCGGAGCCGTAGAGGAGGAACACGCGCGCGTCCAGATCCGCGATGCGGCCATCGGTGCTGAGCACCACGTCGTACGACCTGGACGCGACCGCGGGTTCCCAAGCGGTCTTGAACAGCTCGAAGAATTCCCGGGCCATCTCCAGATCCGCGGGAGAGGCGGCGACGCCAATCATAAGTGCCGGTTCACGATGTGAGTGCGAGAGCGGGTCCCAGACGAGACCCGCCTTCAGGCCTGCGGCGGGACGGGTGTCCCGCCGCGGTTCGTCAGAGACGAACCAGCCGACCCTGCGCCTTGAGGGACTCCTCCGCGGCTTCGAGCAGCCGCACCACGCGCAGGCCCGCCGCGCCGTCGTTGATGGGCGTTTGGTCCTTCATCACGCAATCGAGGAAATACCCGAGCTCGACCTTCAGCGCTTCGGCCGAATCGACCTTCGGCGACCAGACGTCGCCGGAGCGGTAGCTGACGAGCAGGTCGTAGAGTCCCTGGCCGTTGGAGACGTCGACGCCCTTGTCGTACACCCGGATCTTCTCGTCCGGCTCCAGGTCGTTCCAGACCAGCATCTTGTCCTTGCCGCCGATGAGCGTGGTCCGGACCTTGACCGGCGACAGCCAGTTGACGTTGATGTGCGCGATCAGGTTGCCCGGGAAGTACACGGTGATGAACGCCATGTCCGCGAGGTCGTTGAAGTGCTTGCCGCCGGTGGCGACGACCGCTTCGGGCTGCTGGCGGATGATGTGGTCCATGATCGACAGATCGTGCGGGGCGAGGTCCCACACGACGCTGACGTCGTGCTGGAAGAGCCCGAGATTGACGCGCGTCGAGTCGAAGTAATAGAGCTGCCCGAGCGCGCCCTTGTCGACCAGCTCCCGAATCTTCCGGACCGCGCCGCAGAAGAGGAAGGTGTGGTCCACCATGATGCGGAGGTTCTTCCGCTCGGCCAGCTCGATCAGCTGTTCTGCCTGCTGTGACGTCGAGGTGAACGGCTTCTCGACGAACACGTGCTTGCCGTGCTCGAGGGCAGCCTTCGCGAGCTCGAAATGGGTCCAGACGGGCGTGACGATCGCGACCGCGTCGATGTCGGGCGACCGCAGGACCTCTGAGAACTCCGTCGTCGCATGGACGCCGGGGTAGGCCCGCGTGACACGCTTCAGGGCCGCGGGGTTCTTGTCGCAGACCGCGGCCAGCTCGCACGTCTCGAGGCCGCTCAGATTCCTGACGATATTCGGCCCCCAGTAGCCGAAGCCGATGACGCCCACGCGGACGGCGCTTCGGGGTTTGTCGACCGGGCGAGTGTGAACGGGCTGGGACCGGTCGGCCTCGATCGAGCCAACCGCCGGGACGGCGCGTGTAGTCATGAGCCTTTCCTAAGAGTGAGTGTGGTGATCGGAGGACCGACGGGTCAGCAGGCGCCTTTGCCGGATACCACCGCGCGCGGCGTTGCCAGGAGAATCTTGATGTCGGTCCAGACGGAGCATTTCTTCGCGTACCGCAGGTCGAGTCGCACCATTTCGTCGAACGTCGTCCGGCTGCGCCCGGTGACCTGCCACAGGCCCGTGATGCCCGGCTTGGCGTCGAGCACGCGCCGGTGGTGCCACGGCTTGTACTGCTCGACTTCGTACGGAATCGGCGGCCGCGGGCCGACGAGCGACATCTCGCCGGTGAGCACGTTGAGGAACTGCGGCAGTTCGTCGAGGCTCGTCTTGCGCAGGATGCGGCCGATCGACGTGACACGCGGGTCGTTGGTGATCTTGAAGACCCCCTCAGCCGCGTCGCCGCCGGCCTTGCGCGCCGCGATCAGGCTGCTGACGTACTCGCGATGGATGCGGTCGTCCGCGTTGACCTTCATCGTCCTGAACTTCAGCATCGTGAAGCGCTTCGCGCCCTCGCCGACGCGCACCTGGCGGAAGAAGACCGGGCCGGACGAGGTGAGCTTGACGAGCGCCGCGACGATCAGGAGCAGCGGCGACAGCACGATGAGCAGCGCGAGACTGCCGGCGATGTCGAGGACGCGCTTCGCAGCCGCCGCGGCCCGCAGGCGGATGCTGCGCGGTCGCAGCGTGCCGAGCAGCTGATCGACGGGCGCCGCTCCCGGCTCCGCCGGGTCCTGCTGCGCGCGATGGGCGTGCACGCCAATCGACACGCGCGCCAGCGACGGTTCGTCGATGCGTTTGGCGAGCTCCGCGCGGACGCACTCTTCGAGCGCGCGGCACGCCGCGCGGTTCGAGACATCGGTGCGGGGAAGAATCAGGCCGAGGACCCTGTTGCGCTCGAACCACCCGAGCACGTCGGTCCCGCGCTTGATGGCCGCCAGCGCCTCGAGCGCGTGGCGCCAGTTCGTCCGTCCCTCGTCCGGCATCTCGAGCATCACGACCGCGAACGGCTGGTTCGAGCGGTCCGCGCGCTTGCGCTCGCGCAGGACGATGCCGCGGAACAGGTCTTCGCCGACGAGGTGCAGTCGATGGTTCCGGTGCGCCGGCCTGGGGTGCTGCGTCCTGCCGCGGGCCGGGTTCGGATATTTGATCCGGACGAAGGTTGTGGCGGTGGCGCTCAATTCATCTGCCTCGCCTGCGGCTGGTAGACGCGCACGCGCAGCTGCCGGGCGAGCTCGTTCGGAAGGTCGGATGCGAAGGCTCGCGTCACGCGATCGGCCATCTGACGCGAGACGTCGACGACGGACGCGTCGCCAAGGTGCGTCAGGACCGCGCCGATCACGCGTCCCTGGCGATACCAGCCGATCACGTCGGTGTCGCGGAGAGAGCCCGTCAGGCTCGAGAACACGCCCGCGCCAATCGCGCCGTTGATGCCGGACCCCGCGCGCCGATCGCGATGGCCGATGAGCAGCAGCACGAACGGCTCGTCCGACGCCTCGAAGCGCCTGCGCTCGACGTCCAGCAGGAAGCGGAAGGCTTCCTCGTTGTACGCTGCGCCGTGGCCCGCCAGCGCGAACCCGCACGTGCATTCCTCGCCCGCGACCGCGGCCGGCTTCCCGGTCACCTGGTCCTCGGCTGCGAGGCCGACGCGCCGCTGCGGTGCGACGCTCCACGCCGGAGTGAGCCCGACGCTACCCTGCGTGCCGGCAAGACGAAAAAGAGACGGAATCTGTTTGATTCCAAACATCGGTGAGCGCGACTCCTTAGGAATGAACGGCGGGAATCTGTGCAAACCGATCGCCATGACGCATGATGTCGCGTCGACCTGCTCAACCTTTGGTACGCCAGTCACTTATCTGATCTCGTCGCGCGAGCATCGCTGCGTCGGGCCAGAAACCGCATCGACAGTCGCGCCCGGGGCCGCGAAAAGTCGGCGCGGTGTCGAAGAACCTCGTTGGAGCTGTGTGATCAACGGTTTCGGGATGTCGGCCGCGCGTGGCGGCTCGATCGGCGGCGCGCGTAGCTTCGCCCTCTCAGTCACATCCCGCTCCGGCCTGGCAGCGAGATTGACGAATCCGGGCACGTCGCGCCCGCGGCAGTGAAAGCGGTCTCACACGTCGCGGACTTGTCGATGTGTGCGATTGACCTGTCTTTGAGCAAGGATTCGTCCCGCGACCAACTTCGTTTGTAAGTCGCTGACGATAAACAGGTTAGGTACTGGCTATGGCTTCAGGTGGGTGGGGATGTCTCCATGGCGGCGGACTTTAGGGGCGAAACTCCCTGACCTTTCGCAGCCTGATACTTCATTTCTTGTTGCGCGGACTTGTCAGGATTGCCTAACGCTGCGCAGGGAGCGTTTCGCACCGGTGTTCGAGGTAGACACCGGCATATTCGGACCATCCATCGACCTGTTCGTCGACGCGGTTCAGGACGGTGCCGACGATGTTGTCGCGGCCGATTTCGCTGACGACCCGCTCGACCACCTTGTAGGGGGTCGAGTTGGCCCCGATGACCAGGATGACGGCGCGTGTCAGGCGGACGAGCAATCCGGCATCGGCCATGACGGCGGCCGGCGGAGCATCCAGCAGCACCCAATCGAATGAGGCAGCCGCGTCTTGGAGCAAGCGCGCCATCTGCTCCGAGGCGAGCGCCACCATGGGATCGCCATGGAGCAGGCCAGCCGGCAGGACCGACAGCGTGGGCGTGAGCTCCGTCACGCGCGTCGCCGTGGGCGCCGGCCGCAGCGCTTCGCACAATCCCGGCGCGATCGACGTGCCGAACACGTCGTGCACCGCCGGCCGGCGCAGATCCGCGTCGATGAGCAGGACCCGGCGGTTGTACGAGCCGCTCAGCGTCAGCGCCAGATTGACGATGGTGAGCGTCTTTCCCTCCTGGGGAACGGCGCTTGTCACCGTCACCGTCCGCAGATTCTGTTCTTCCTGGAGATGATGCAGCGTCGCCGCGAGCCGGCGGTACTGTTCGACCGCGCTCGCCGGAAGCTTGCCTCCGGTGACGAGCTTGTCCACGTACGGGCTCCGGAATGCCTGCCTGGCCGCGGAATCGAACGTCCGCCGGCGCTCGGGGACCGGCGCGGGGGCACGGATGCTGACGTCGAACGGCGCGGCGCCGCCCTCGAGTGCCGGCTCCGACGGGTACAGGTCGAGCGGCTGCGGCGAACGCCCGCCGCGAGGCGGTTCGGGCGAGTCCGCCGCCGGCGGGAGCACCGCGGGGTCCGCCTGTCGTAACGCTTGATCAACTCGACTCATGACTTGTCCGATGACCTCTCGTTCAGCTCCGCGCGCCAAAGAAGACGAACCGCCGGCGGCGGGCACCGGCCTGGAAGGCGCTCTCGACCGAAGGAGGCGCGTCGACCGCTGCCGGGCGCTGCACAGCCACCGGGCGCTGCACGGCCACCGGGCGCTGCACGGCCACCGGGCGTTGCGGCGCCAGCGCGGGCGCGGCGTCGAACGTGTCGAAGCGCGTCTCGGCCGGTTCCGCGGCATTGAGGTCGAAATCGCGCACGACTTCGAGGACGATGTCCCGATCGACCTGCTTGCGCCCGAGCGCGAAAGTGCTCAGGAGCGCGTTGTCGCAGATGACGTTGATCGTGCGCGGGATGCCGCGCGCGTGCTCGTGCACCGCCATCACCGATTCGCGTGTGAACAGCCGCGACGTGCCGCCGGCCGTTTCGAGCCGGCTCACGATGTAGGCCGCCGTCTCGGCCAGGTCGAACGCCGCGAGCTCGCAGCGGAGCGCGACGCGCTGTTTCAGCTGCCGCAGCGCCGGTTCGTTCAGCCGCGCCGCGAACTCCGGCTGGCCCGCCAGGATCACGACGAGCAGTTTTTCTTCCGTCGTCTCGATGTTGGCGAGCAGCCGAATCTCTTCGAGCAGCATGTGGTCGAGGCTCTGCGCCTCGTCGACGACGAGCGCGGAGATCTGTCCCTGCGATCGGCGCTCGAGGAGCGCGCGCTCGAACAGGTCGAGAAACACCGCCTTCGATCCGCTGGCTTTGGGGCCGAGCTCGAACTGCACCGCCAGCGTCCTGACGAAGTCTTCGCGCGTCAGCAGCGGATTGTTCAGGTACACCCACTTGACGGGGCACCCCGCGTCCTGCGCGAGCGCCGTGCGCAGCAGCGTCGTCTTGCCGGTGCCGGCCTCGCCGATCATCACGGCGAGCGATTTCCGCGCGGTGATCGCGTAGCGCACGTTGCTGAGCGCCTCGCGGTGCCGCGGCGTCAGGAACAGGAACTTCGGATTCGGCGTCAGTTCGAACGGCGATTCACGCAGGCCGTAGTAGCGCTGATACACGTCGGGGCCCCTAGATCCGCGTCCGCCACAGCACGAGCACGGCGATCGATCCGAGCAGCGCCACGCCCGCGGCCAGGTTTGCCGCAATGAGCCTCCGCCGGCTTCGGCGGCGCTCTCTGTCCGAGATCACCCGCGGAATGAGCGCCAGCACCGGCAGCTGCAGCAGCCGGACGACGTCGTCCTCGCGTTTCAGGCTGGAGTCACGGTATTCCAGCCAGCCGACCGCCAGGAACCCGAGCACGAGGCCGGCGATCGCACCGGACGCGATGATGCCCATCCGCTTGGCCTGGTTGTACGGACGGCCCGGCAGCGATGCCGGGTCGAGAATCCTGAACTGCTCGCCAATCTGCCGCCGCTCGAGATTGGCCGCAATCTTCGAGTCCTCCCGCTTGGCAAGAAGGCTCGTATACGCGGTGTCGAGCGTCTTGTAGTCGCGGGTCAACTCGACCAGCTCGGATTCGCGCGTGGGCACCACGTCCACCTTGGCCTGGTAGCCCGCGATCGACTGTTTGAGGCGCGTCTCCTCGGCCTGGTTGACCGCCAGCTGATGGTCGATCACCTCGAGCTCGTCCTGGAGGTCGCGCAGCCGCTTCTGCCGCGCCAGCTCCGCGGGGGAGGTCGGTTTTTCAACCGGCGCTGCCGGCGGGCGGCTGGCTTCTTCCGACGTGAGCCGCGCCTGCAAATCGCGAACTTGACGCTCGAGCGCGCGGCGATCCGGGTGGTCGGGCGTGTAGCGCAGCTGGAACGCCTTGAGCTGCGCCTGCGCCGCTTCGAGCTGTTGCGCCGTCGATGTCGGCGCGTTCGCCTCGCGTTCGGGCGCGGCCGCGGGGACCGGCACCGGGTCGGGCGGCATCGATTGCACGTCGGCGATCTGCCGCTCGATCAGGAGCCGCCGATCCTGGATGCGATTGGTCGAATCGGTGACGCCCTGCAGCTGCTGCTGCGCGCTGCGAATGGTCTGGAGGTTCGTCTCGAGCTGCGACGGCAGCTGGCCGGAGTAGCGGCGGCGATAGGCTTCGAGCTTCTTTTCGTGCTCGACGAGCCGTTCCTTCGCGTCGTTGAGCTGCGACTCGAGGAACAGGTTCGTTTCGTCCGCGAGGTTGGCGCGGTCGCGCAGGTTCTCCTCGATGTACAGCGACGCCACCCGCGACGTCACCTTCTGAGCGGTCTGCGGATCGCTGCTCACGTACTTCACGCGGAACGAATCCTGCCCTTCGACCTGCACGGCGATGTCGCCACGCAGCCGCTGCACCACGTCCTCCATGATCCCGTGCGCGCGCTGGTCCGGGTACAGGTTGAAGTCCATGATGATGCGCTCGAGCCGCGAGCGGCTCAGGATCAGGTTGCTGATCGACGGCAGCCGATCCTCCATCTTCGCGGTGACCGTCGACTTCACGTAGCTGTCGGGCACCCGCTGGGGGATGACCATGATCAGCGTTTCCGATCGGTACAGCTCCGGGACGGCCTTCGCGATGATCGGCGCCCCCGCGAGGCCGACGGCGAACGGCAGCACCACGAGCCATCCTCGCCGGAGGACGATTCGAATCAGCTCTGCGACGGTGAACGTTCGGCCTGGAAGCACGATGGACCCTGAATCAGAAGAGCGGCAGGCGCATCATCACGCCCGCGCGGACGCCCTGCCGCTCGAGCAGCATCGGGACGCCAGGCCCCAGGGGGAGCGTCCCCTTGGAGTCGTACAAGTACCGAACGTATTCGACGTACGCCGCGGTCGTCCGCGAGAGCGCGCAACGCAGCCGGCCTTCGGCGTTGTAGGTCTCGTACGCCGACGTCGCGTTGCTGATCGCCGACTCGCCGGTCGCGTAGCCGCCCGACAGCGAGACATCGATACGGCGGCTCACGAGACCCTCGATCGTGGTCGTGAGGCTCTTTCCGGAAATCGGCTCGCTCAACCCCGGCACGTAATCGACGCTCTGCCGGTAGGCGCTTCGCAGCCGCCACGTCCGTGTGAACTCGAAGCCCGCCGAAAGATCGGTGGAGAACGGATTGTCGCGCCGGCCGCGTGCGCCCTCGCCCGGGATCAACTCGGGCACCACCATCGACGATGCGCCGACGCGCGCGCCGAACGTCACACGCCGCGTGCGGGACAGCGGGTGACGGTAATCGATCGCCAGTTCCGCCCGGTGCTCGGGCATCCGCCACGGCAGCAGCCGCGGATCGGAGTCCTTCATCTCGCCCACGCGGTAGGCGTACATCGCCGTGGTGGTCATGCTGCGGCCGATGCGACGGGCCACCTGGCCGCGGGCGCCGTACGTGTTCAACTCGCGGTGAATGTCGGGAGTGCCGGTCGTGTCGGTGCGCCGCCAGTCGACGCCGACCGACACCGCGCTGCGGCGCGACAGACCGTGCGACAGCATCACCGTCGTGCCGTAGGTGAGCGAATTGAAGTCGCTGACGCCGACGTCGCGCGATGCCACGGGTGTGTACGTCTCGCCCTCCTGCGGAACGGGGAGCACCAGCGCGTACAGCGGTGAGCCGGAGTACGCGCCCGTCGCGTTGATCTGCAGCGCCGTCCTCGCCGAGTGAACGGAGAGATCGACGCCACCCGTGTGACCGATGCTTCGGAAGTCCGCGGGGACGACGTGGCCGTCGGGGCGGAAGTAGCGCTGCATGGAGCTGCCGTTCGCGCGTGCCGTGACCGTGTGCCCCAGGAACGAATAGTCGAGGGCGCTCTGCAGCAGCGTCGAATAGCCCGTCGGATCCTGACCGTTGACGCCGATCGTGGAAGGGTCGGCGGCGGAGTTCACGTCGTACCCGCCCGTCGACGCCACCGAGACGTCGAGCCGCTGCCGCGCGTTGGGATCGGCCGCCGCGCCCCGCATCAGCCCGCCTGGCGGCTGCAGCGACCCGGCCCCCTGCGCGAATGCGCCGGGCAGCGACGCCGCAATCATCACGGGGACCGCGATGACAATACGCCGAATCGAACGGGAGTTCACGGGCGGGTGACCGGCCGTCACGTGCTAGCGAACCACCACGGTGTCGCCCGGGCGGAGAATGATGTTCTGCCGGACGTTCTTGCCTTTCAGCACGTCGTCGTAGTTGAACCTGAAGCGCATCTCCTGTCTGTCCTGCGTGCGCGTGATCACGATGTTCTTCCGGTCCGCGTACTCGAGCAGTCCGCCGCCGACGGCGATGAGCTGCAGCACGTTCATGTCGCCGGTGAGCGGCACCATGCCGGGCGCGGCGACCTGCCCGACGAGGAACACACGCCGGCTGTGGATTTCCTTGACGATCACCGCGACGTCAGGTTCGTCGACGAACTTGACCGCCGTTCGCGCCAGCGTGCGCGCCAGTTCCTCGGGAGTGGAACCGGACGCCTGCACGTCGTTCAGGAGCGGCAGCGAGATCTTGCCGTCCGGGCGCACGACCACGTCCCCGGACAACGCCTGTTCGCGCCAGAACGCGATCCCCAGCACGTCGCCGATGCCGATGACGTACTTCGCGGGCAGCGGCACGCCGACGACCGTGCTCACGGCGGTCGCAGCGGGCCGATTGGCCGCCGGTCCGGACTGGGTCTGAACCTGCGCGTTTGCAGAGCCCTGCACGGCGAGGCAGAGAACAACCACACATATCGCGCGGAAAAAGAGTCGTTCCATAACCTGATTACTCGTGAACGGTGTTGTGGGGTGACGCACCTTCCCTTTGTGCAAGGTCACCGCCAGATTCGAGATTCGCGGTCAGGGTCTTGTAAGTGCACCATTCCAGACCGTTTATGGAGGCGGTGCGATCCCCGGCAGGGAGGCGTGGTGCTTG
>DASQAX010000186.1:0-5900 GCA_035635535.1 Vicinamibacterales bacterium
AACCAGCTCGCCGCTGCGTTGAAGCAGATCACGGGAAAGTAGGCGCACGTGGACTGGACGATCTTTCAGTTCCTCGCGCCCGCCATCGCGGCGAGTCTCATCATTGCGGGCATCCACGCCTACCTGGGCCTGCACGTCGTCGAGCGGGGGGTCATCTTCGTCGACCTCTCGCTCGCGCAGATCGCGTCGCTCGGCGCCGCGATCGCCGTGTGGCAGGGTTACGACCCGCACACCGACAGCGCGATCTACTGGATGAGCCTCGGCTTCACGCTGATCGGCGCGTTCATCTTCGCGATGGTGAAGGGCCACGAGGCGAATATCCCCCAGGAGGCGATCATCGGCATCTCGTACGCGGTCGCGTCCGCCGCAGTGATCCTGACCTTGAGCAAGGCGACGGGCGAAGCCGAGCATCTGCAGAACATGCTCGTCGGCAACATCCTGTCGGTGCAGTGGCCGGAGGTGTCGCTGACGGCCGCCATCTATCTCGCCATCGGCATCTTCCATTACTTCTTCAGGCGGAAGTTTCTCGAGATCTCGATCGACACCAAGGCCGCGGCCGCGCGCGGCGTGCCCGTGCGGTTCTGGGACTTCCTCTTCTATGCGTCGTTCGGCCTGGTCGTGACGCGGTCGGTGGCGATCGCCGGGGTGCTGCTCGTCTTCTGTTACCTGATCGTCCCGTCCGTCGGCGGCATGCTGTACTCCGCGCACATCGGGCGGCGGCTCGCGATCGGCTGGGTCATGGGCGTCGTCGTCTCGATGCTCGGGATGTACCTGTCGGTGCAGTTCGACTTTCCGACCGGCGCCGCCATCGTCTGCACCTTCGGCATCGTGCTCGCGGTCATGGCTGCGTTCCGGCCGCTGCTCGTTCGCGGCCAGCCCGCCTAGCGCCCGATGATGCCGTTGACGATGCGCTCCGCTTCGGCTCTGGTGTAGTTCCCGGTGATCATCGCCGCGTTGGAAATGGGACTCTTCACGACGGGCGCCATCACGACCTCTCCGTCGAGCAGGATCGCCACCGGCCGTCCGAGGTGACCCTGCGTCGCGCGCAGCATCCTCGCGGCGCCATCCGGAGTGAACCTGATGGAGACGTTGAACGTCGAGGCCGTATTGCCCGGTACGACCTCCGCCTCAGCGATATCGCTGTTGGTGACGACGGCTCTCGTGTCTCCCATGTACGGCTCGAGCATTCGCCGGAGGTCTCGCCTGCCCATCGACGTGCGAGCGCCGGATTCTTTTGAGCGCGTCAGGAAATCATGCCGCCGCCATCCACGAACAGCGTGCTGCCGGTCGTAAACGGGTTCGTCATCAGCATCAGGATCGCGTCCGCGACATCCTCAGCCTGGCCGACGCGCCTGGCCGGCAGCGTCGCCGCGGCGTGATCCAGCATCGCCTTCTTCCGGTCCGCGGGCATCGCGGCCCGAATCGGCGTGTCGATGAGCCCGGGCGAAATCGTGTTCACGCGGACCGGCGACAGCGCGAGCGCGAGTCCACGGCCCAGGCTTTCGACCGCCGCGTTGATGCAGCCCTGGAGCAGCGCGTCCTTGTTCGGGCGCTGGCTGAGATAGCCAGAGACGAGCGTCAGCGATCCGTCCGGCGTGATGCGCGCAAGCCGCGCGGTCTTGTAGGCGGTCCAGAACTTCGCATTCATGTTGCCGTAGGCGTCCTGGAGCGAGAGGTCGTGCAGGCCGCCGGACCGTCCGGCGGCCACGGAGACGACGATGTGATCCCACTCGGGCTGCTTCGAGAAGAACGCCTCGAGCGCGGCGTCGCTGGTGGTGTCGAGCGCCGCGCCGGCCGCGCCGTGGCCGACCTGCGCGACCGCGGCGTTGACCTTGTCGGTCGAGCGTGACGCCAGCGTGACCTTCGCGCCCCCCGCGGCGGCCGCCTTCGCGGTCGCCAGCCCGATGCCCGAGCTGCCACCCAACACCAGCACGCGCGAACCTGCGAGCGAACGGCCCATTCGAATCTCCTTTCATTCAGCGTAGGGGCCGACCTTAAGGTCGGCCCCTACGTCGGGCGAGATCGTACTAGGATTGGTGTATGCAGCCGACGTTCTTCGGGACCGGGCGTGCGTTCGAACGGTGGCTTGCCGCCCACCACCGGACGGAGACGCTGCTGCTCGTCGGCTTCTACACGGTCGCGTCGGGCAAGGCCAGCATCAGGTTTCCCGAAGCACTCGATGCCGCGCTCTCGTACGGCTGGATCGACGGGCTGCGCAAGCGGCTCGATCCGGAGATCTACACCGTCCGGTTCACCCCTCGGAAGAAGGACAGCTACTGGAGTGCCGTCAACACGAAACGGGCGAAGCAGTTGATCGAGGAGAAGCGCATGAAGCCCGCGGGACTGGCGGCCTTCAAGGCGCGCGACGAGGAGAAGACGCGGCGCTATTCGTACGAGCGCGACAACGCGGCGCTCGACGCGGCGAGCCTGCGCGCGCTGAAGGCTGACCGCACGGCGTGCGCCTTCTTCGAGGCGCTGCCGCCCGGCATGAAGCGAGCGGTGACCCACTGGATTGCGAGCGCGAAGCGCGAGGAGACACGCCAGCGGCGGGTCGCGCATCTCATCGAACGCTCACGCGCCGGCAAGCGGATCGATCTGCTGAATCCGTCGGGGACCGGCTGAAGCCGGCCCCTACGCGTCGGCGCTGAACACGCGTCCGCGCGTTTCGGGGCCGAACCAGATGACCGTCGCGACGGTCAGGCCCGCCACGGCAATCACCCACGCCATCGCGGTGCCGAGCGGCATGCCGCGCTGCTGCAGCATGCCGATGAGCGTCGGCGTCACGGACCCAATCGCCGCGCCGGTGTGATACGCGAGTCCGGGTCCCACGCCACGAACGATCGTCGGAAAACGTTCGGTGAGATAGGTGGGCGCCATGCCCCAGATGCCGATGCCGCAGAGGCCCATGACGACGGCGCCGAGCCACATCATCGTGTGGCCCATCGTGAGCGTGAACAGCGGGACCGCCGCGACGCCGAGCAGCGCCGCGAGCGTCACCGCGCCGCGGCGGCCCAGGCGGCGATCCGAGATCCATCCCCACACCGGGTTGCCGAGCGCCTGGCCGAGATTCAGCGTGACCAGATACGCGAGCGGCTCGATGCCGCGCGCCCGCAGCAGCGTCGCGTACCAGAAGGTGATGGCGTAGTAGGAGAACATGAACGCCGTCATCAGCGCCGCACACTGCGCGGTCGTGCCGATCAGATCGCGTTGAAACAGCCGTACGATTGGCGGCTTTTCGACGCGGCCGCTCGCGGCGACACGCCGTTGCCGCTCGAGCCACACGGGACTCTCGGGCACGCGGGCGCGGATCCACGGCACGAGCAGCACCGGGACGACACCGATGCTGAGCATCACGCGCCACCCTGCGACATCACCGGCGCCGCTGAACATCGGATAGATGAAACGGAACGCGAACGCGGCCAGGATGAACCCCCAGGCGAATCCGCCCTGCAGCAGTCCAGACGCCGTGCCGCGCAGATGTGCCGGCCAGTGCTCGAGCGTCAGCGGCATCCCCGCGGCCCAGACGCCGCCCATGCCGATGCCGAACAGCGCGCGCAGCGCGAAGAGCATCGTGTAGGAGGTCGAGAAGCCGCTGAGGAACGCGAAGATCGAGAGCCACAGGATCGACAGCATCAGCGGCAGCTTGCGCCCCCACTTGTCCGCCATCGTTCCCGACACCACGCCGCCCACCAGCCGCATCACGAGCGTGACCGTGCCGAGCGCGCCGGCCAGCACCGCGTCGACCGCGAACGTCCGCTGGATGTCGATGAGGATGAAGGTGAGGACCGTGAAGTCGAAGCCGTCGAACATCCAGCCGAGGAACGTCGCGACGAACGCGCGCTTCTGATCGCGGGTCAGCGCGCGGAGCCGGTTGGTCGTTGGTCGTTGGTCGTTGGTAGTGGCCGGCATGCGCCGTGGAGTATGCAGGTTAAAATGCCGGTCTCTCAATGGCATTTTTCACGTGGCTCCAGGACACCCCGTTCGCACACTGGGTGGCGAGTGACCCTTCGCTGCTCGCGTATCCCACGATTCTCACGCTCCACACGGTTGGCATGGCCATCGTCGTCGGCACCTGCGTCGTCATGGACCTGCGGCTGCTCGGCATCGGCGGCGACGTGTCGCTCACCGCGCTGGTGCGCGCGCCGCGCCTCGTGTGGACCGGGTTCGTCATCGACGCCGCAACCGGCCTGGCGCTTTTCACGACCGACGCGGAGCACAAGGCGACGCAGAAGGTCTTCTTCGTCAAGCTGTCGCTGATCTTCCTGGCGCTCGGCGTGTACGCGCGGCTCCGGAAACTCGTCTTCCGCACCGCGACGCCGCCCGCCGCGTCGATCTCGGGCGAGGTCAAGGCGCTTGCGGTGTTCTCGCTGGTTCTCTGGACCGGCGCAACGGTCGCCGGCCGTTTGATGGCGTATCTCCTGTGACCGTCCCGGCGCTGGATCCTTTAATCGAGTTCATTCGCAGCACGCGGATGTCGCAAATCTTCAGAGACGAGGTCGGCTGGCTCTGGCCGCTCTGTGAGAGCCTGCACTTCCTCGGTCTCTCCCTGCTGATTGGCGCCGCCGGCTTCTTCGACCTGCGCCTCCTCGGCTTCATGAAGGGCGTGCCGCTGCGCTCGGCCAAGCGGTTCGTCCCGTGGGCAATGGTGGGCTTTGCCGTGAACCTGCTCACCGGCCTCATCTTCTTCATCTCGCAGCCGCAGCAGTACGCGACCAACCTCGCGATGTGGCTGAAGGTGCTTTTTCTACTGGTCGCGGGTATCAACGCGATGCTGTTCGAGACCTCGTACAGCGACCGGTTGATGGCGCTCGCGCCCGACGCCGAGACGCCGGTTTCCGCCAAGGTCATCGGCGCGGTGTCGCTCGCCGCGTGGTTCGCGGTCCTCTATTTCGGCCGGATGCTGCCCTATCTCGATCCGAATCCGCGCTCCGGCGTGTAAAATAGCCGCGCAGTCCTCAGGAGGTTATGTCCATGATACGTAAGGGCTTGGCTGGGCTCGCGGTCGCGAGCGTGCTCGCGATGGCGGCCCCGCGCGTTGCGCTGGCGCACCACGCCATGCAGGCGGAGTTCGACCAGAACAACGTCGTCGTCATCTCGGGCGTGCTGAAGAAGGTCAACTGGGTGAACCCGCACGTGAACTTCCTGCTGGATGTGACCGAGCCCGACGGCAAGGTGACGACCTGGACGCTGGTGCATGCGGGGCCGAATCAGCTGCGCGCCGCGGGACTGAGCGACCGCGACTTCTTCCAGGTGGGGAAGAACTACACCGCCAGCCTCGCGCTCGCGCGCAACGGCTCGTCGCGCGGCTATGTCTTCACCATCAAGACGCCGGACGACAAGTTCATCTACCTGACGTTCGGATCGGTCGGCTCGGACCCGTTGAACAAGGACGGCAAGGGCGGGCTGGGCAATGGGCACCCGACGACGTTCCAGAACTGATGGCTCCAGGCCAGGTGTCAGGTATCAGGTGTCAGGTATCAGGTATCAGGTGTCAGGTGGGGTCCAGGTTTCAGGTTTGAGGTAACAGGCATGACGCGCCGTGTTGTTCGTTATGGCTTGGCGGCCGCTGCATTCGCGGCGGTCGCGTGGCTGTCGACGTCGCAGCCGACCGCGCAGTACGGCGGAGGGGGCGGCGCGCGAACGGCTGAAGATGCGAAGCTTGCCGCGATGCCTACGCCGAAGATGGCCGACGGCCATCCGGACCTGGGCGGACGCTGGGGCGGTGGGGGTGGTGGCGGCGGCAACGCCGCGACAACGCGCTTCGACGCGAAGGGGAACTATCACAACCTTCGCAACGATCGGAAGGGCAGCCCGGTCAACCAGGAGCGCGATTCGGGTCTCTCGCAGCGCTTCATCGACAACCTCCCGCCGTACAAGCCCGAGTTCTGGGACAAGGTGGA
>DASQAX010000187.1:0-5132 GCA_035635535.1 Vicinamibacterales bacterium
GACGCGCGGCCGCCGTCACCCCCGCTCGGAACTGAACGATGTAGTTCTGTGCATCCTGCGCGAACAGCGCCGGCGCGGTGCCAACGGCGAGCAGGAACGCGAGGCCCGTCTGGAAGCCGAACACCGATCTCGATTTCGTCATCATGTCTCCGGTGCCCCGGCGATAGCGCGGAGCAGGGCCGCGGCTGCAATGTCGCGTCCAGTGCGGGTGCGATGCGTCTACCCTGCAGGATCAACGAGTTGCTCGCCGTCGAGGGAGGGAGCCCGCGGCCTGACGCCCCGCGAATTCGTCGATGTCGGCGACAAAGTTGCGCCGGAAGGCTATCGGGCTTCGCGCGACCGATGGCTGGCGCTCTCGGCGAGGATGCTCAGGACATGCGCCGCACGCGCGATACCACTCCACGACCCTGGCGTCGACGCGAACGGCCTCGGCAAACGACTGGTCGCGCTCGGCGTCGCGGGTGTAGATCGCTTCCCAGGGTGGCAGCACGAACACGGAAGCATGGAACGGGTACGAAGCAAGTGTGGCGTGCAGCTCGGGTGCGGACAGCGGTGAGACCTCGTGAAGCAGGCCGAGCGCATCGACGATCCCGCGATCGAAGAAGACCCATTCGGGCGTCCGCGGCTGACCGTGATACTTCTCGATATCGCGCCGCAGGATCTCCCGGGGCATCGATACCTTCGCACCGCGGGGCGCGCGCTACGCCGGCTGGCCCGGCAACCCGAGCGCCAGGCCGGCGTGGATTCTCAGCACGTGGTCGATGAGGCGCTGCGTGTCGATCCCCTTGACGAAGTAGCCGGCCGCACCGGCCTCCTCGATCGGATGCCGCGACCCGGTGCGCGGGTGCGACGACACCCCGAGAATCTGGATCGACGGGAACTCGGCGCGCAGCCGCCGCGTCGCCTCGATGCCGTCCATCTGCGGCATCGAGATGTCCATCAGGATCACATCGGGACGAAGCGCGCGCGCCTGCTCGATCGCCTCGAGGCCGTTGGCCGCGTCGCCGACGACCAGGAGCTCGCGCCGCGCCTGCAGCACGTTGCGAAGCGCCGTTCGCACCGGCGCGTGATCGTCGACGATCAGGATCTTGAGCGCGGTTGGCGACTGGAAGCGCGCGCCGCCACGAGGTGCCCGCGCACCGCCGTCCTGCGCGGCGCCCTGCGGCGCGATCAGCCGGAACACGGTGCCCTGGCCCGGGGCGCTCTCGATCTCGAAGCGGCCGCCCAGCAGCGTCAGCCGTTCGCGAATGCTGAACAGGCCCCATCCGACGCTTCCGGTCCTCGCCCGGTCGACCAGCGCCGCCGGGTCGAACCCGATGCCCTCGTCCCTGACGGTGATGCAGAGCGCATCGTCCGCGTCGAGCGCCAGCGTCACGTCGACCCGATCGACCTGGGCGTGCTTCACCGCGTTGATGAGGAGCTCCCGGACCGATTCGAACAGCAGCGTACGGATGTCCTTCCGGATGGGGGTGGCGAGCGGGTCGGCCGACACCTCGACGACGAGCCCGTATTTCTCGCGTGTCTGGGCCGCCAGCCAGGCGAGGGCGGCTGAGAGCCCCGAGCTTTGCAGGACCGGGGGATACAGTTCGACGCTCAGCGATCGCGCAGCGGCCATCGCTTCGTCGAGACTGGCCCGCGCCTGCACGACCGGGACGCCCGGCGCGACGGCGTGATGCGCGTCGCGCTTCAGTTGTTGATCGAGATTCACCGCCGCCACGAGCAGCAGTTGCTGGAGCCCGTCGTGGAGCGTCCTGGCCAGCTGTTCGCGCGCGTGGTGCTCGGCAAGGGTCAAGTCGGAAGCCAGCCGGCTCAACTGCGCCGTCCGGTGCTCCAGCGCTGCCGTCCGCTCCCGAAGCACCCCGGCCGCCCGTTCCCGTTCCGTGATGTCGGTCACGAACGCGATCGCGCGGCCGCCTCCGGCGGTGGAAATGTGATTCAGGCTGACTTCGATCGGAAAGGTCGATCCGTCTTTCCGCCGGCCAACGAGGTCGAGGCCGCCGCCCATCAAGCGCGGATGCGGAGCGGCGAAGTACCCGACCCGATGCCTCGCGTGCTCGTGACGAAGGGACGAGGGCAACAGCCGCTCGATGCACTGGCCGATCAACTCGCCCGGCGCCCAGCCGAACATCGCCTCGAGCGCACGATTCGCCGAGATGATTGCGCCCTGCGCATCCACGGAGAGGATGCCCTGCGTGGCCGTCTCCAGCAGGAGCCGCAGCTCGCGGTCGTGCTCCTCGTCGCGGCGCGCCTGGAGCGCCTCCTCCGCGCGCCGGCGCTCGGTGACGTCGAGACAGATGCCTGCGATCCGCGTGAGCCGCCCGTCGGCATCACGTTCGGCTCTGCCGAGTCCGTGCATCCAGCGCACGGTGCCATCCGCGCGCACTATCCGGAACGTCTCGTTCCACTCGTTGTCGTCCGCCGAGCCCAGAACGTGGTCGAAGTGGTCGAGCACCCTCTTGCGGTCGTCCGCGTGCAGCGTAGATTTCCATGTGTCGAGACTGACCGGACGTCCCGGGGCGAGGCCGTAATGCGCATACACCGGGTCGTCCCAGTCGAGGCGATTGGTCTGCGCATTCCAGGTCCAGACGCCGGCCGCGGACGCGTCGAGCGACAGCTGCAGGCGTTGCTCGCGCTCACGCAGCGCCGCCTCGGCGCGGGCGCGTTCGACGGCGTCCCACGTCCGCTCCGCGACGTCGCGGACGAGCGCGATTTCGGTCGGCGTCCAGTCGTGCGGGGTTGCGTTGTTCGCGCCGAAGGCAGCGAGGAACCGACCGTTCTTCACCAGCGTCGCGCCGATGAACGCGGCGATCTCCCTCGCCTGCATGGTGACGCGCTCGGCGTCCGTAAACCGTGGATCGGAGGACACGTCGTTCACCACGACGGTCTCGCCGCGCCGGTATGCCTCGCGCAGCGCCGCCCCGAAGGTCCCGGATGGTCCGTGGCCGACGAGCGGCGCGACGCCGCGAGCGTATTCGCGGCGAATCACGTAACCGTCGTCCGACATTTCCGCGTAGCCGACGCGGTTCACGCCCAGGTGTTCGCCCAGGAGCCGCGCGGCGGTTTCCTGCACGTCGGCAGGATCGCTCAACGGCCGCAGCGCATCGCTCAGCGTGAGCAGGAACGTGTGGCGCTCTTCGCTCGTCCGCAGCGCATTTTCCGCGCGCGCCCGCTCGGCGGCCGCCCACGTCCGTTCGACCGTTTCCTCGACGAGCGCGACCTCGTTCTGTGTCCAGACGCGCGGCGCCGCGCTGTGGACGCCGAACCCGGCCAGCCATCGTCCTTCCTTGTGGAGGGTTGCGCCGATAAATGCCCCGATCTCGCTCTTGACGAATACCGCTCGTTCGGCTTCGTCGAAGCGCTCGTCGTTCTGGACGTCGTCGATGGCAAAGGTCCCGCCGCGCCTGTAGGATTCGAGCAGCCGCTTTCCGAACGCGGCAATCTGGCCACGGCCGATGAAGGGCGCGACGCCGTTGGTGTAACAGCGGCCGACGATGTACTCCTCACCTTCGACATCCGCGTAGACGACGCGGTTGACGCACAGGTACTCGCCGAGCAGCCTCGCGGCGGCGTCCTGGATCTCGAGGGGATCCTTCAACGGGCGGAGCCGATCGTTCAGCGTGATCAGGAACTTCAGACGCTCATCGCGCATCCATGGGCCCTTTCGGCCCACGGATCTTAGTGCGACGGCACGGACGAGCTTGCACAGCGTCCGGCGCCGTCCGCCGAACGCCTGTGTTGCAAGGCGTTTATGCGGTAGCGCGCGGCCGTGCGGCCGCGGCGGCCGCGAACGCCGCGCCGCCGATCAGCGCGAGGTTCTTGGTGAAGTTGATCATCTCGTTCATGCGCCGGGCCTGATCGGCGACGTTCCAGTAGTCGTGCATCATCGGCGTCACGCCGGTCAGGAACGTCGTCACGAGCGAGGCGCCGACCTTCTGCTTCACTCCCGTGATGAGGCTGAGGCCGCCGACGACGAGCAGCGCGCCGGTGCCGAGCACCGCGGCCCGCGGCCAGGCGACGCCCTTGCTCTTCGCGTAGCCGATCAGCATCTCGCGATCGGTGAAGTGATGAATGCCGCTGTACAGGAAGTAGCCGCCAAAGATGAGCCGTCCGGCGAGCAGCGCGGCCTTCTCGGTCGGCGAGCGATCGTCCTCGGGTTCGCGCGAGTCGGACACCATCGGACGGACTTCGTGCTCGCGTCCCGTGAGGGACGCCCGCTGCGAGCGGGTCCGGAACTTCAGAGCCATCGATATTCCTCCTCTGCCATTGGCGCGCCTTGCAAGCGGCACGCCCGAGCAGGGGCCAACGTGGGCTTCGGGAAGCCAAGGAACGCTTTGAGCAGCTGCTACACTGATTTCACATGCATCCCGACTTGACGCTGCTCGAGCATGTGGACGAGCTCCACCGTTTGATTGCCGAATCCGACTCGCGGCCGGTGCTGCTCTTCAAGCACAGCCACGCCTGCGGCGTCAGCATGGAAGCGCTCGACGAGATCGTGGCTCATCTGAACGGTCGCGGGCCGCGTGGCTCCGTTCCGCCAGCGGGAGCGTCACCGCCGCAGTATGCGATGGTGACCGTGCAGACTCACCGCGCGGTGTCGAACGCGGTCGCGCAGAAGCTTGGCGTACGCCACGAGACGCCGCAGGCGCTCCTCATTCGGGACGGCCGCGTGGTGTGGAGCGCGTCGCACTTTCGCGTGACCGCAGCGGCTGTCGAGGACGCCATCAGGACCCGAGTCTGATCCGCACCGGATAGTTGTCGCCATCGACGACGCGCCGCACGTCGCGCGGCAGCAGCGCGACCTGCTGACGGCAGCGCTCGCGACTCTCTGCGAGCGTCGGACGCCACGTCCGCACCCCACCTTTCATCACCTCTCGCAGCAGTGGCTGTCCGCCAGGCGGCGGGTCATCGTTCGCCAGGCTCAGCACATCTTCGACCGCGACGCCGTCGCGCACCACGCGCCATGCCTGCTTGCACCCTGGATACGTCCGCTTGCCGTGACTCCGCTTGAGCACCGGCACCAGCCGCTGGCCGCGCTCGATTTCGGCGAGCTTGTAGACACCTGAGAGGGCGGGTGCGTCGCTCGACGTGCTGACCGCGGTGCCGACGCCGAACCCGCTGATGGGCGCGCCCGA
>DASQAX010000188.1:0-3526 GCA_035635535.1 Vicinamibacterales bacterium
CCGGGGCGCGTCGACTTCCGGTGCGTCAGGTTTCCCGGCCTCATCTCGGCGATCACGGTGCCGGCGGGCGGCACGTCGGACTACGCGCCCGAGATGATTCACGCGGCCGCGCGCGGCGAGCCGTACGCGTGCTTCGTCCGGCCCGACACGCGCATCCCGTTCATGGCGATGCCGGACGCCATCGACGGGCTGCTCAGGCTGGCGTCGACGCCGCGCGAGAAGCTGTCGCGGACCGCGTACAACGTCACCGCGTTCAACCCGACGGCAAAGGAGATCTGCGAGGTGGTGCAGCAGGCGTTCCCGGACGCGCGCATCACGTGGCGGACCGACAACAAGCGGCAGGCGATCGTCGACTCCTGGCCCGTGGACGTCAACGACGGCGCGGCCAGGCGCGACTGGGGGTTCGCGCCGCGGTACGATTTCCGGCGCGCGTTCGACGAATATCTCATCCCGACGATTCGCGAGAGGTACGCAGATGAAGTTCGGCCTTGAATACTGGGCGGCCAGCCTCGGTCTGTGCGCCGTGGTCCTCGCGGCGACCATTCGCGCGCAGAGCACGTCGATGAACATGCTGGCGGAGCGGTACGTGAGACTCGTGCTCGCGGTGGGACAGCACGACCCCGACTATGTCGACGCGTATTACGGTCCGCCGGAATGGCGGAAGGAGGCGGAAGCCCAGAAGCTGCCGCTCGGCGAGATTGCGGCGCGCGCCTCGGTGCTCGCGGAGGCGATTGCCGCCACGAAACCGGCGGTCACCGCCGACGAGATGACGCAGTTGCGGTATCAATACCTCACCCGCCAGCTCGAGGCCGTTCGCGCCCGCGTGTCGATGCTGACCGGCACGAAGCTGCGCTTCGACGAGGAGTCCAGGGCGCTGTACGACGCGGTGGCGCCGACGCACACCGAGGCCGACTTCGCCAGCGTCCTGCAGCAGCTCGAGGCGAACCTGCCGGGCGCCGGGCCGCTCATCGACCGCTACGACCGGTTCCGGAGCCGCTTCGTCGTCCCGCGCGAGCGGCTGGACGCCGTCTTCAAGGCCGCGATCGACGGCTGCCGCAGCCGCACGATTCAGCACATCACGCTGCCGGCCGGCGAAAGCTTCACCGTCGAATACGTCACCAACAAGAGCTGGAGCGGCTACAACTGGTACCAGGGCTCGTACCGGAGCCTGATCCAGGTCAACACCGACCTGCCGATCTATATCGATCGCGCGATCGATCTCGCGTGCCACGAGGGATACCCGGGACATCACGTCTACAACGTGCTGCTCGAGAAGAACCTGCTGCGCGATCGCGGCTGGATCGAGTTCTCCGTCTATCCGCTGTTCTCGCCGCAGTCGCTGATCGCCGAAGGCACGGCGAACTACGGCATCGAGGTGGCGTTCCCGCGCGCCGAGCGGCTCGCGTTCGAGCGCCGCGTGCTCTTCCCCGCGGCGGGTCTCACCCCCGCCGACGCCGCCCAGTACTACGAGGTGCTGGCGCTCGTCGATCGTCTCTCGTACGCCGGAAACGAAGCGGCACGCCGGTATCTCGACGGGACGATCGACGCGAAGGCGGCGGCCGACTGGCTCGAGAAGTACGGCCTCTACTCGCGTCCGCGCGCCGAGCAGCGCGTGCGGTTCATCGACCAGTACCGCAGCTACGTCATCAACTACAACCTCGGAAAGGACATGGTGGCGGCCTACATCGAATCGCGCGGCGGAACCGCGGCCAACAGCGACCGGCGCTGGGCCGAATTCGCGCGCCTCATCTCGTCGCCGCGATTGCCGTCTGCACTGGCAACGCCCAACGCCCAACGCCCCACTCCCAGATAGCGTGTCCGCAGAGGGACCGATCGTAGCGGCGGACCTTCAGGTCCGCCGAGCCGAGGGCCGAACACATGCGTGCCGTTGAGATCTCGAAACCAGGGCCGCCGGAGGTACTGCAGCCGGTCGAGCGGCCCGATCCGGTTCCCGGCGCGGGCGAGGTGCTGATTCGGGTCGCCGCCGCGGGCGTGAACCGGCCGGACGTGCTGCAGCGGCGCGGCGCCTATCCGCCGCCGCCCGGCGCGAGCGACCTGCCCGGGCTCGAAGTCGCCGGGATGGTCGAGGCCCTGGGCGAGGGCGTGTCCGAGTGGCGCCTCGGCGAGCGCGTGTGCGCGCTCCTGTCCGGCGGAGGGTATGCCACGCTGTGCACCGCTCCCGCGGTGCAGTGCCTGCCCGTTCCCGCCTCGATGGATTTCGTGACCGCCGCGGCGATTCCCGAAACCTTCTTCACCGTCTGGACCAACGTCTTCGATCGCGGCCGTCTCCGCGCGGGCGAGACCGCGCTCTTTCACGGCGGGTCGAGCGGCATCGGCACGACGGCCATCCAGCTTGCCGTCGCGCGCGGCGCGCGCGTGTTCGCCACCGCCGGCTCCGACGAGAAGTGCCGCGCGTGCGAGCGGCTCGGCGCCGAACGCGCGATCAATTACCGCTCGGAGGATTTCGTCACCGTCATCAAGCAGGTGACCGACGGCCGCGGCGTCGATCTGATCCTCGACATCGTCGGCGGCGACTACATCGCCCGGGACCTGGTGGCGCTCGCCGTCGAAGGGCGCCTGGTCGTCATCGGTTTCATGGGCGGCGACACCGCGACGCTGGACTTCAGGCGCATCCTCGGCCGGCGTCTGACCATCACCGGCTCGACGCTGCGACCTCGCACGGCGGCGGAGAAGGGGGAGATCGCCGCCGCGCTGCGGAAGGAAGTGTGGCCGCTGCTCGAACGCGGCACGGTGAAACCTGTCGTCTACCGGACGTTTCCGCTGGAGCAGGCCGCGGCTGCACACGCGTTGATGGAATCGAGCGAGCACGTCGGCAAGATCGTGCTGGTGACTTAGAATGCGGGCGGCCTTTTCATTGAGGAGACGATCGATGCCAAGCCATGATCTGACACGCCGACTGTTTCTCGGGAGCCTCGGTGCGACCCTCGCGCTTCCTGAACTCCGCGCGCGTGCGCAAGGACCGGCGCCGGCTGCGCCTGCCGCGAACGTCGAAGCCGACGTCGTGTACGGGAAGGGCGGCGACACCGACCTCCACCTCGACATCTACAAGCCGACCGGCGCGGCCAACAAGCGGATGGCAATCGTCCATTTCCACGGCGGCGGGTTCACGGGCGGCAACAAGAACGGCCTGGCGGCGCGGCTGCAGACGATGAGCGGCCGCGGGTACGTGAACATCGCGGCGCAGTATCGCCTGGCCGCCAACGGCGCCGCGCGCTGGCCCGCGCAGATCGAGGACGTGAAGGCCGCCATCCGCTGGACGCGCGCGAACGCGTCGCGCCTCGGCATCGAACCGGCGCGCATCGCCGTGGCCGGTTATTCGGCCGGTGGACACCTGGCGCTCTTTGCGGCGGGCACCGCGAATCGTCCCGAGTTCGAAGGCAAGGGCGGCAATGCCGGCGTGCCGACGGAAGTCGCCGCCTGCCTCGCGTATTACGCGGTCACCGGGTCGTCGTGGGAGGGCTTCCGGCGGCAGTTCCCGATGCCGGAGGGGAGCAGCGAGGAGGCG
>DASQAX010000189.1:0-8555 GCA_035635535.1 Vicinamibacterales bacterium
ATGGCCACCACGCGGGGGACGGTCCTCGTCGTCGAAGACGAAAAGGCCATCCGCGACCTGCTTCGGCTGCACCTCGATCTCGCGCGGTTCGAGGTGCGCGAAGCGTCCGACGGACGCCGGGGCCTGGACCTCGCGCGCGCCGAGCGCTTCGACGTCATCATCCTCGACGTGATGCTGCCGGGCCTCGACGGCGTCACGCTCTGCCGCGCACTTCGCGCCGAGGGCGCCAGCCGCGATGCGCCCATCCTGATGCTCACCGCGCGCGACGCGGAGTCCGACAAGGTAGTCGGCCTCGAGAGCGGCGCTGACGACTATGTCGCGAAGCCGTTCGGCATCCGCGAGCTGCTGGCGCGCATCGAGGCCCTGCTTCGCCGTCAACGCCGCGCGTCCGAGGGCCCCGCGGCGCCCGTGCCGCGCATTGCCGCCGGCGCGCTGGCCCTCGACGTCGAGAAGCGGCAGGCGACGGTTCGCGGCACGCCGGTGGAGCTCACGCGCCAGGAGTTCGATCTGCTCGCCCTGCTCGCCGCGCGTCCTGGCATGGTCTTCAGCCGCGCGGCGCTGCTGCAGCAGGTCTGGCGCGGGGACACCTACGTCACGGAGCGCACTGTCGACACGGTCGTGAGCCGCCTGCGCCGGAAGATCGAGATCGACGCGCAGAACCCGGCGATGATCCTCACCGCGTGGGGCGTCGGCTACAAGTTCGCCGACAACGCCTGATCGCGCGGCCGCGCGTCTGCCTCGGGCGGCTGTGGCAGCCGAACCGTGAACCTCGTCCGGCGCGGGCGGCTGTCGACGTCGATCGTGCCGCCGTGCCACGCGACAATCGCGCGCGCGATCGACAGGCCGAGACCGCTGCCGGATGTCGCCGACGCACGCGCCGCATCCACCTTGTAGAAGCGGTCGAAGATGTGGGGCAGGTGTTCCGCCGCGATCCCCGGGCCGTTGTCCGTGACCGTGAGGACCGCGTCCGCATCGCCGCTCCCGGCGGCCAGCTCGATGCGTCCGCCATCCGGCGCGTGACGGATGGCGTTGGCGACCAGGTTCTCGACGACCTGCTCGAGCCTGTACGGATCGCCGAGCAGCTGAT
Organism: Vicinamibacterales bacterium; assembly: GCA_035635535.1. Taxonomy (GTDB): domain Bacteria; phylum Acidobacteriota; class Vicinamibacteria; order Vicinamibacterales; family UBA2999; genus Gp6-AA40. The sequence goes on from DASQAX010000189.1 coordinate 1,088, forward strand.
CGGCTGACGGATCGATCGACGTGACGATGTCGATGTCTCGCGAGCCGGCCGCCGCGCGGTGACGCTGCACGACGTGCGCGAACAGCTGCTCGGTGGCGAAATAGCGGCGCTCGAACGCGATGGCGCCGTTCTCCAGCCGCGCGATGTCGAGCAGATCCTGGACGATGCGCTCGAGGCGCCTCGTCTCGTGCTCGATGATGTCGAGGTAGTCGCGGCGCTGATCGGCGGACAGCGCGATGTCGGGCAGCCGGAGCGTCTCGACGTAACCGCGCATCGACGTGAGCGGCGTCTTCAGCTCGTGGGATACGTCCGCGATCATCTGCCGGCGCAGGCGATCCGACGTTCGCAGCGCCTCGTCCCGCCCGGCCAGCTCCGAGGCCATCACGTTGAACGCGCGCGCCACGCGCGCGATTTCGTCGGCGCCGGTCTCGGGCGCGCGCACCGACAGGTCGCCGCCGCCGAGGTGTTCGGCCGCCTTCTCGAGCGCCTGCAGGCGGCGGCGCGCCGGCGAGAAGACGACGAGCGACACGAGAAACGCCGCGGTGACGAGGATCAGCGTGCCGGGCACCGACAGCAGCCGCGCGACGACGCGCGCGGCCGTTTCCGGCGGGGGAGGCGGCAGCACCACGATGCCGCGCAGCTCGCTGCCGACCTGGATCGGCGCGGTGACGACGGGTCCGCGCGTCTCGATGCGCGAGGTCGCTTCGCGGACGTTCGCGCCGTCGAGCGTTGCGACGGTGGCGCGGCGGATGTCCTCGGGCATCGGGCTCGCCGTGTTGCCGCCGATTCGCCCGTCCCTCAGCGCGACGTAAATCCGCTGGGGCGTGTCGGCGTACCTGCGCCGCAGGTAGTCGCCCAGATCGATTGACGGCGAGGACGCGACGGTTTCCTGGATGTCGGCGGCGACCAGCATCGCCATGGCGTTTGGCGACAGGAACGACGGGTTCGGACGCTCGCGCAGGTAGCTGAACAGCAGGTTCTGGGCGACGAGCATCCCCGCGGTGAACAGGGCAAAGCTCAGCGCTATGCGCCAATACAAGCTGCGCGACCACCCTGGCCACCGGCCAGGGCCGGGCGCTCGTGCGAGAAGCGGCAGACCCATCGCAGCACTGATCATCTCGTGAAGATGCTGCAAGAGTGTGGCAGCAGGGCCGGAACGCCGCCACAGTTCCGCAACATCCGCCGCGTCTACTAACCTGTATGAACAACACCGACATGCAGAACGACAGCAGAAGAGTCGATCGCCGCGAGGTCATCCGCATCATCGGCGCTGCCGGAGCGGCAGCCGTGGCGGCCGCCTGCGGCAGCGACACGGCGACCAGCCCCTCCGCGGTCGGTTCGACCGCGACCACCGGCACCGGCGCGACCGGGGGCACGTCGTCCACGAACGAGGCGTGCGCGGTCGCCCCCAACGAGACGGCAGGCCCGTATCCGTCGAAGGCCGACATCTTCCGGAGCGACATTCGCGAGAGCAGGAGCGGCGTTCCGCTGGCGCTCACGATCCGGGTCATCAACGTCAGCAACGGCTGCGCGCCGCTGGCCAACGCCAACGTGGAGATCTGGCAATGCGACGCGAGCGGCAACTACTCCGAGTACGGCACGCAGACGTCACAGACCTACCTGCGCGGCGTCCAGACGACGGACGCCAACGGGCAGGTGAGCTTCATGACGGTCTATCCCGGGTGGTATCAGGGTCGCGCGACGCACATTCACATCGAGGTGACCGTCAACGGCCGGTCCGTGAAGGTCACGCAGATTGCGTTTCCGGAGTCGATTAACGCCGCGGTGTACGCCACCAGCGTGTACGCCTCGCGCGGGAACAACCCGACGGCCAACCTGCAGGACGGCATCTTCGCCGACAGCCTGTCGTCGGAGCTGGTCACGCCGAGCGGCAATCCAGCGGCGGGGTACTCCGCGTCGTATCAGGTTGGTGTGACTGTCTAACGCGATTCACCAGAACGCGATCATGCGCCCGCACGTGATGGCCGTCAGCCACGAGGCGAGCGACACGCCACCAAACACGGCGAGCTGCCGCCGCTCCGTGCGCGACAGCTCGCGCGTGCCGCGCGCTCTCCAGGCCGGCGTCAGGTTCAGCAGGCCGACGTTGAGCAGGCCGAGCGCGATGGCGGGGAACTTGACGAGCAGGAACGGGTTGTCGACGTACGCGGTCGCCTTTGTCGCGAGCATCGCCGCGCCGGTGACGGCGGCGATCGCAAACCCGGTCATCCCGATTGGGGTGATCAGCGAGGAGAGGTCGGCGAGGCGGGCACGCGTCCCCAGGCCGAGCAGCCGCAGATCGAGCGCGAGGACCGATCCGAAGAGCGTGGAGACGCCGAGGATGTGTGCGGTGTTGACGAGCGCGTAGGTCCACGGACCGGACTCGCGCATCCAATGCCCGAGCCCGGTCTGCTCGATCCACAACAGAACGTCACGCACGCAGGATGGGTAGGGCGGGTCCTTCCGGACCCGCCGCCGGGATCAATCCATCCCGGGATAGACGTCGTACAGCTTGCCGTTGAAGGTCAGCTTCGTGACCTTGATCTCGTACGTCTTCTGGTTCTTGTTGCGGTGGCCGTGCACCGTCACGGTGGAGCCGACCGGGATCAGCTTCTCCGTCACGCCGGCCTGCTGCGTCCGGTTGGGCGGCGCCATCGTCACGTCCCAGACGTGCCCTTCGGCGTCCTTCATCTTCATCGTTCCGTGCGGGCCCGAGAGGCTGACGGCGCTCGTCACCGTGCCGGTGACGTCGGTCAGCTTGTCTTCGTTGCCGCCCCAGCCGTGATGCGCGAACGCGGGCAGCGCCGACATCGCGAACACCGCAACGAACGTGGCGACTTTCTTCATCCCGTACCTCCGTTCCGTGGTTTCCATTCTATCCGCCTTCGCCCGGCGGGAACGATCGCGGACTGAGCTGGGCTTCGGCGACACTCGCCTCCACTATGCGGAGGCGAGGCGCGCCGTGGTCGTCATCCACTGCGCGGTTGCGCACAGCGTCGAGTCCGCGCCGGCCCGGCCGATCAGCTGGACGCCGACGGGCAGGCCGTTGACCTCGAGCAGCGGCAGCGAGAACGCCGGCAGCCCGAGCCACGAGGCGTAAGACGGAAACGTGCGGCTGCCGGTTTGCGCCAGGCCGCGCGGGGCGGGGCCGGAGCAGGCGAGCGTGATGAAGCCGTCGCAGCGCGCGAGCACCGCGGCCGCCGCGCGCTGCAGCCGGTGGCGGGTCGCGAGCCGCGCCTCATAGTCACGGGGAGTAAGGGCCCGCGCCTGCTCGAGCAGCTCGCGGATGCGCGGTCCGACCATCTTCGCGCCGTAGCGCGCCAGGTAGTCTTCGAACGGCCACCGCATCTCGTAGGCGATCAGGTCGATGTGACCGTCGAGCTCCTTCTCGAAATGTGCCTCCAGCTCGGCGGCCTCCGCATCTTCCTCGCGCGAGGTGACGTCGATGCCGCGCGACTTCACGCGGTCGATGAACGCATCGAACGCCGCGCGGGTGTCGGCATCGGTCTCCCTCCATCCGCGCGTGAAGAGGCGGATCAGCTTTCGCGGCTGATGCGCGACGGGAGGCGTCTCGGTGGCGCCGGCGAGAAAGCCGACGCCAGGGCTGGCGGTCCCGATCGAGATCTGCGCCGCGACCTGCCACGCATCCTCCACCGTGGCCGCGATGACGCCGAGATGATCCGACGTCGGCGAGAGCAGGTGGATGCCGCCGGTGTGCAGCGCGCCATGCGTCGGCTTGAAGCCGACGACCCCGCAGTAGGCGGCAGGACGCAGCACCGAGCCCTGCGTCTGGGTGCCGAGCGCGGCGGGCACCATGCCGCAGGCGACAGCGGCCGCCGATCCGCTCGAGGATCCGCCCGGCGTCCGCGTCGTGTCCCGCGGGTTCTTCGTCGGTCCCGAGCGCCCGATCGCGAACTCGGTCGTCACCGTCTTGCCGACGATGACGGCGCCGGCCTGGCGAAGGGCGGCCACCGCGGCGGCGTCGGACTTCGGTCGCCAGCCTTTATAGATGGGGGAATTCATCTGCGTCGGCATGTCGGCGGTCGCGATGATGTCTTTCACCGCGATCGGGCAGCCGTCGACGGGCGACAGCGGCCGTCCCGCCTTGTAGCGTCGCGTAGCCGCGTCCGCTGCTTTGCGCGCGGCGCGCTGGTCGAGCGTGACGAAGGCCTGGATAGACTTTTCGTGCCGTCTGACGGCCCCGAGGCACAGCTCGAGAAACGTGCGCGGCGTGGCGCGGCCTTCCCGGAAGGCCGCGGACACGCGCGCGAAGGAGAGTGGTTCAGGCTGGCTGTGGCGCACCGAGATGCTGGTCGAAGAACTCGAGCGTCCGGTCCCACGCCTGCGCGGCGGCGGCCGCATCCTTCTTCAGGCCGACCGTGTGGATGATCGGATCGTCGCTGGCGAAGGCATGCCCCGCGTCGTAGCGATGGAAGGTGTACTTGGCGCCCGCGGCTTTCAGCTTCTGTTCGAGCTGATCGACCTGCTCGATCTTGAAGAAGCCGTCGTGAATGGCGAAATGACCCAGGATCGGGGCCTTGATCTTCGATGCGTCGACGAATTCGAGCGGCGGGAACCCGTACCACGCGACCGTGGCGTCGACCTCGGGCACGAAGACCGACGCGAGTATCGCAAGGGCGCCGCCCATGCAGTAGCCGTTGACGCCGACCTTCGGGCTCGATTGTTTGAGATATTGCACCGCGCCGCGAACGTCCTGGCCGGCGGCGTCGCCGAAGTTCAGGCCGGTCATCAGGTGCTCGGCCTCCTTGGCGTCGAGGCCGACCTTGCCGCGATAGAGATCCGGGACGAGCACGCGGAACCCGTGCTGCGCGTAGCGGTCCGCCACGCGCTTGATGTGATCGTTGACGCCCCACCATTCCTGGATGACAACGAGGCCGGGGGCGTTCTTGCCGCCGGCGCCCTCGACGTAGTAACCGGAGCACTCTTTTCCATCTGGACGTTTGAAGGTGACTTCGCTCATGAAGCGGGATTCTAGCCGGGATCCGGCAGGCGACCTAGGCGGTATCCCGGAATTCCACCTTCGGGTTCTTCTCGAAGGTGTACCGCATCACCCAGTCCGACTCGAAGACCAGCACCTCGCGACCGAGCCGATCGACCGCCTGCCTCACGCCTGACGTCGGGAGCACGAGCTCCACGCCCGGCGGCTTGATCGGCCAGCGCGCGGCGACGTGCGGCAGCCGATCGAGCGTGCACGCGATGCCGTACTCCGACGACATGCGCGCCTCGACGACGTCGAGCTGCAGCGCGCCGATGACGCCGATGATCGGGTGGCGCAGGCCGGAAATCGGCATGAAGAGCTGGATGAGCCCCTCCTCCGCGAGCTGCTCGATGGCCTCATCGAAGCGCTTGTGCCGGACGTCCACCGGGCGCAGCGTCGCGAACTGCTCGGAAGGGAACTGCGGAATCGGGGGGAACTGGACGCGCTTGCCGGCGTAGAGCGTGTCGCCGATGGCGATGCGGCCCGGATTGACCACGCCGACGACATCGCCGGGAAAGGCCTCGGGCACGGTCTCGCGGTCGCGGCCGAAGAAACGGTAGACGCGCGACATCCGCAGCGGCGTGTCGAGCCGCGCGTTGACGACGGTCATGTCCTTGGCGAGCCGACCCGAGCAGATGCGCAGGAACGCCACGCGGTCGCGATGCCGAGGGTTCATGTTCGCCTGGATCTTGAAGATGAAGCCGGAGAAGCTCGGATCGGCCGGCTCGATCGACCCGGCGTCCGACTCGCGCGGCCCCGGGCTCGGCGCCAGCGAGAGCAGCGCGTGGAGAAACGGCTCGACGCCGAAGTCGTTCAGCGCGCTGCCGAAGAAGACCGGCGTCTGTTTCGCGTGGCGGTAGGCGTCGCGGTCGAAGCGCGTTCCCGCACCGGTGATGATCGCGATCGCGTCGATCAGCTCCTGCTGCCGCCGTTCGCCGACCAGCTCGGTCACGTCGGGCGAGTCCGCGCTCGCGACGACGACGGGCGCGTTCCTGCGGCCGCGCGCCTGCCGCTCGTAGAGCAGCACGGCGTTGGCCTCGAGATCGAACACGCCTCGGAAGTCGGCGCCGTCGCCGAGCGGCCAGTTCATCGGCGCCGCCGAGATGCCGAGCACGCGCTCGATCTGATCGAGCAATTCAAAGGGATCACGCGCGGGCAGATCGAGCTTGTTGATGAAGGTGAGGACCGGGAGGCCGCGCGACCGGCAGACCTCGAACAGCTTCAGCGTCTGCGGCTCGACGCCCTTCGCCGCGTCGAGCACCATGACCACGCTGTCGACCGCGAGCAGCGTGCGATACGTGTCCTCGCTGAAGTCCTGGTGACCCGGCGTGTCGAGCAGCGTGACGTGATGCCCCTCGAGCTCGAACTCGAGCGCGGCGGCGCTGATGGAGATGCCGCGCTGCTGCTCCATCTCCATCCAGTCGGAGACCGCGTGGCGCTGCGTCTTGCTGCCGCGCACGGCGCCGGCCAGCTCGATGGCGCCTGCATACAGCAGCAGCTTCTCGGTGAGGGTGGTCTTGCCGGCGTCGGGATGCGAGATGATGGCGAACGTCCGGCGGCGCGCGATTTCGGGCGCGAGCGCGTCGCGGCTGGTGACGAGGTCCTCGGATGACGGCGACATGTCACTTTGAGGATACGATTAATCCGTGCGCGCGCGGCAGGTCTTGATCGTGCTCGGGTTGACAGCCGCGTCGCTCGCATCGGCCGGCGCCCAGTCGCATCAGGTGCAGCGTCTTCCTCCCGTCGGCTCCCGTGCCCCCGTGTCGAGTTACGCGGTCGCGCGCGTCTACCCGCACGATCCGCGCGCCTTCACGCAGGGGATCGAGTACCGCGACGGCGCCCTCTACGAGGGCACGGGCCTGAACGGCCAGTCCACGCTGCGCAAGGTGGAGCTCGCGACGGGAAAGGTGCTGCAGCAGGTCGCGGTGCCGCCGGAATATTTCGGCGAGGGCATTACGACGTGGGGCGAGACGGTCCTCCAGCTCACCTGGCAGTCGCAGCTCGGGTTCGTCTACGACCGGAACACGTTCAAGCAGCTGCGCACCTTCAAGTACACGGGTGAGGGCTGGGGGCTGACGCACAACGCGGACGCGCTCATCATGAGCGACGGCAGCGCGTCGCTCCGCTTCCTCGATCCGAAGACACTCACCGAGACGCGCCGCCTCCTCGTCACCGACGCCGGCATCGTCATCCGCGATCTGAACGAGCTGGAGTGGGTGAACGGGGAAATCTACGCGAACGTCTGGCAGACGAACGTCATCGCGCGCATCTCGCCGGCCACCGGCCGCGTCTCGGGCTGGATCGATCTGACGGGTCTGCTGCCGCGCGAGGATCAACAGCAGGGGGCGGACGTGCTGAACGGCATCGCCTACGACGCCGCCGGGCGGCGGCTGTTCGTCACCGGCAAGCTGTGGCCGAAGCTGTTTGAGATCCAGGTCAGCCGGCAGCGGGCAGCTGGCGGCAGGCAGTAGC
>DASQAX010000190.1:0-8674 GCA_035635535.1 Vicinamibacterales bacterium
CCCGACCTGATGCCGTCCGACATCACGGGCACCGACCTGGTGCAGGAAGACGCGGCGACCGGACGGCGGCAGATGGTGTTCGCGCCGGGCCCGATCTTCGCGAACATCGTCCTCGCGGACGAAATCAACCGCACGCCGCCCAAGACGCAGTCGGCGCTGCTCGAGGCGATGCAGGAGCACCGCGTCACCATCCAGGGGCGCACCTACAGCCTGGACGAGCCGTTCTACGTCTTCGCGACGCAGAACCCGATCGAGCTCGAAGGCACCTACCCGCTGCCCGAAGCGCAGCTCGATCGCTTCATGTACCACATCATCATCGAGCACCCGCCGTACGACGAGGAGATCGAAGTCGTGCGGACGACGACCGCGATCCAGAACCCGCAGCTCGAGCGTCCCGTGAGCGGCGACGACCTCATCAAGTTCAAGGAGCTGGTGCGCAAGGTGCCGGTCGCCGAGCCCGTCATGCGGCACGCGCTCGACATCGTCCGCGCGACGCGGCCGCGGGCGAAGGAGTCGCCGGACTTCATCAACAAGTGGGTGGCGTTCGGCGCGAGCGTCCGCGCGGCGCAGTACCTCGTGCTCGGCGGCAAGGCGCGCGCGCTCACGAGCGGGCGCTATCACGTCAGCTTCGACGACATCCGCGCGCTGTGCCACCCGGTGCTCCGGCACCGCATCATCACGAACTTCCACGCGCAGTCGGAAGGCGTGACCACCGATCAGATCACCGATCGGCTCCTCGAGACCGTGCCGATGCCGAGATCGGGGATGTAAACACATGAGCGTCGCAGCCGGTCATTCGCAGGGCGCCATCCCGGGCGCGCGCTTCCTCGACCCCGTGGTCCTCTCACGGGTCGGGAACCTGGAGCTCGTGTCGCGCGCGGTCGTCGACGGCTTCATCAACGGGATGCACAAGGCGCCGTACTTCGGCGCCTCGGTGGACTTCGCCGAGCACCGCGGCTACGTGCCAGGCGACGACATCCGCCGCGTGGACTGGAAGCTGTGGGCGCGGACGGATCGCTACTACGTCAAGGAGTACGAGGCCGAGTCGAACTCGAACTTCTCGGTGCTGCTCGACATCTCGAAGTCGATGAACTTCGGCACGATCGGGATCACGAAGCTCGATTACGCGCGCATCCTCACCGCGTGCCTGACCAACCTCGTGCACCACCAGCGCGATCGCGTCGGCCTCGTCACCTTCGACAACGACGTGGTCGACTTCGTTCCCTCGTCGGCCAAGCACATGGACGTGGTGCTGCACACGCTGGACCGGGTGGTGGCCGGCCGGCCGAGCAGCCTCAAGCCGCCGTTCCAGAAGATGGCGGAGCACTTCGGCCGGCGCGGCATGCTGGTGATCGTGTCGGACCTCTACGAGGAGCCCGACGCGGTGCTCGACGCGATTGCGCCGCTGCGGTTCCGCGGCAACGATCTGATCGTGTTCCACGTGCTCGACAAGTCGGAGCTCGAGTTCGGCTTCACCGACGCGTCGGCGTTCGAGGACATCGAATCGGGCGAGCAGATGCCCGTGGTCCCCGACGCGTTCCGGAAGGAATACCAGGCGCTGGTGCGCGCGCACCTCGATGCGCTGCAGCAGCGCTTCTCGGCGAACCGTATCGATTACACCGTCCTCGATACGTCCAAGCCGCTCGATCATGCCCTGTATCGATATCTCTCGAGCAGAGCGAGAATGATGAAGATCAGGTAAACGATGGCATTTCTAGCGCCCCTCTTTTTCGTCGGCCTGGCCGCTCTCGCGATACCGGTCCTGATCCACCTGACCCAGCGCGAGAAGAAGATGGTCCAGCAGTTTCCGTCGCTGATGTTCGTGCGCCGGATTCCGTACCAGACCGTCCGGCGCCGGAAGATTCGCGACCTGTTGCTGCTCTGCGTGCGCCTGGCGGCGCTGATGCTGATCGTCGGCGCGTTCGCGCGCCCCTTCCTGTGGCGGCCGGACGCCGCGACCGCCATCGGTCCCGGCGCGCGTGAAGTGGTGGTGCTGCTCGACCAGAGCTACAGCATGGCCTACGGCGATCGCTGGGACCGCGCGAAGGCCGCGGCGCGCGACGCCATCAACAGGCTCGGCGCCTCCGATCGCGCATCCGTCGTCCTCTTCTCGTCGGGCGCGGACATCGCGCTGCGGTCGACGGCCGAGAAGGATCGGTTGATCGCGTCGTTCGACACGGCGACGCCGACGCCGGCGGCGACGCGCTTCGGCCCGGCGCTGAAGGTCGCCGGCAGCATCCTCGCGGAATCGCCGCTGCCGCGCCGGGAAGCGATTCTCATCAGCGACTTCCAGCGCACCGGCTGGCGCGGCGAAGAAGGGTCGAGGCTCCCGACGGGCAGCACGCTGACGCCGGTCGCCATCGGCGGCCCGGTCGACAAGCCGAACGCGACGGTGACGACGGCGTCGCTCGCGCGGTCGACCTTCTCCGAGCAGGAGCGCGTGACGCTCACGGCGTCGGTCGCCAACCGCACGGTGTCGGCGATTACCGGCGACTCGCTGACGCTCGAGATCGGCGGACGCGCCATCCAGACCGAGCCGCTCAACGTGCAGCCCGAGGGCTCCGCGTCGGTCACGTTCGCGCCGTTCACGCTCGCCTCGCGCAACGTCCGCGTCAGCGTGCGCGCCGGCGCCGACGCGCTCGCCACCGACAACGTCTTCAACCTCGTCGTCTCGCCCTCGGCGCCGGTCCGCATCATCGTCGTCGACACCGGCACGAAGACGGGCGCGGGCCTCTACCTGACGCGGGCGCTCTCGATTGGCGATGCGCCGAAGTTCGAGGTCACCAATCGCCTGCCGTCGGCGGTGGCCGACGAGGACCTGCGGCGCGCCTCGGTGGTGCTGCTCAACGACGTGGACGTGAACGCGGCGCTCGGCCGCCGGCTCCAGCGGTTCGTGCAGGACGGCGGCGGGCTGTTCGTGGCCGCCGGGCCGCGCGCGACGTGGCCGCAGGACGCCGACCTGCTCCCCGCGTTGCTGTCGCAGCCGATCGATCGGTCGCGCGGAGAATCCGCCCGTGTCGGTGCGCTCGAGTACGGCCATCCGGTCTTCGAGGTGTTCCGCGCGCCGCGCAGCGGAGACTTCTCGAGCGCCCGGTTCTACGCGTACCGCTCCGTGACGGCCGTGCCGAACACGCAGGTGCTCGCGCGGTTCGACGCGGGCACGCCGGCGCTCATCGAGCGCAAGGTCGGCAGCGGCCACGTGATGCTGTGGGCGTCCACGCTCGATCTGTCGTGGAGCGACCTGCCGCTCAAGCCGGTCTTCCTGCCGTTCCTCCATCGCTCGATGGTCCACCTGGCGAACTATTCCGAGCCGTCGCCGTGGCTGACGATCGGCCAGGTGTTCGACCCGGACGCGTCGAGCGCGAAGGCGCAGGCCACCGGGCGGCTGGCGCTGACGCCGTCGGGCAAGCGGCTGCCGCTCGAGGACGAGGGCTCGCAGGCGCAGGTGCTCGAGCTGACGGAGCAGGGCTTCTACGAGATCCGCGGCCAGAAGGCGAACTCCGACGTGACCGTCGTGGCGAGCAACGTCGACCCCGCGGAGTCGGATTTGACCGCGCTCGATCCGGCGGAGGTCGTCACGGCGGCGACCACCGGCGCGGCGCAGAATGGCCAGCAGGTCGCCTCCGACATACCGCTGACACCCGAGGCGCAGGAGCGCTCGCAACGCCTGTGGTGGTACCTGCTGGCGACGGGAATTCTGCTGCTGGGCGTCGACACGCTCTTTTCGAATTGGCTATCGAAGACGTAGAGCACGGGCGTATTCTGGCGGGGCGGCTCCACAAGGACCCGCCCTACACGTAGGGTAGGCCGGGTCCTTTCGGACCCGGCAACGAGGGACCACATGCTCGACTTTCTGCGACACGCAGCCACCCCTCCGGCGGACCTGCTCGGCATCATCCGGTACGTGCGTGCGCGGTGGCGCGCGCGCCTCGCCGTGAAGGGCGCGGTCCGCGCCCTCGTCGTCAACGTCGCGGTGTTCTTCGCGCTCGCGTACCTGATGCAGTGGGCGCGCTTCACGCCGGCCTCCATCCTGTTCGCGCGGCTCGTGCTGGCGGTGTCGATCGTCTTCTCGATCTACTTCTTCCTCATCAAGCCGCTGCGGCGCCGCGTCACCGACGACCAGGTGGCGCTCTACCTCGAGGAGAAGGAGCCGTCGCTGCAGACGATGCTCGTCAGCGCGGTGGAATCGAGCCGCGAGGGACGGCACTGGGAGTCGAGCGCGCTCGTCGAGAAGCTCGTCGCGCAGGCGATTGAGAAGTGCTGCGAGGCCGATGCGCCGCGCCGCGCGGAGCACGGGCCGCTGCGCGTGAACGGCGCGGTCTTCGCCGGCGTCGTGAGCGCGGCGATTCTCGCGGTGCTGCTCGGCCCCGCGTTCTTCCGGCACGCGCTGTCGGCCGTGCTGATCGTGTCGCAGAGCGCCGAGGCGGCCGCCCCCTACAAGATCTCGGTGACGCCCGGCAACATCTCCGTGCCGAAGGGCGCGGATCAGACCGTGACGGCCAAGCTCCTCGGCTTCAACGCGCAGGACGCCGCGCTGATGGTCAAGCGGCCGGCGGCCCCGACCTACGAGAAGCTGCCGCTCGTGCGCAACGACAAGGGCGACTTCGAGGGGATCCTCTTCGGCGTGAAGGGCACGACGGAATACTTCGTCGAGGCCGAAGGCGTCGGCTCCACGCACTACACGCTGAAGGTCGTGGACGTGCCGTACGTGGACAAGCTCGGGCTCGAATACAAGTTCCCGGCGTACACGGGCCTCGAGCCGGAGAAGATCGAGGACGGCGGCGACATCGCCGTGATTCGCGGCACCGAGGTGAAGGTCATCATCACGCCGACGATGAAGACCAACGGCGGGCGGATTGCGCTCGACAAGCAGGCGGTGCCGCTGACGGTCGAGGCCGACGGCACGCTCACCGCGTCGTTCAAGGCCGACAAGGACGGCTCGTATCACGTGGAGCTCGACGCGCCCAACGGCGAGCGCGTCGCGGCGTCGCCGCAGTACACGATCGACGTCCTCACCGACCGGCAGCCGACGGTCACCTTCGCGCGCCCGGGCCGCGACTCGTCTGCCTCCGCGATCGAAGAGGTGTACGTCGAGGCGGCGGCCGATGACGATTACGGCGTGAAGAACCTCGAGCTGGTCTACTCGGTCAACGGCGGTCCGGAGAAGTCGGTGCCGCTCTACAACGGCAGCAAGCGCCTGCCGTCGGTGAGCGCGGGCCACACCTTCTATCTCGAGGAGCTCGGCGTGAAGTCGGGCGACTCGGTGTCCTACTACGCGCGCGCGACCGACAACGACGCGGTCGACGGCGGACAGAAGGCGAGCAGCGACCTCTACTTCGTGCGTGTCCGGCCGTTCGACCAGCGGTTCCGCCAGGCGCAGTCGCAGGGCGGCGGCGGCGGGGGCGGCGGGGGCGGGCAGAACCAGGTGGACGCGCTCTCGGAACAGCAGCGGCAGATCATCTCCGCGACCTTCAACGTGCAGCGCGACAAGCGCGGCGTGTCGGCGGACAAGTTCCGGCAGAACTCCACGGTCGTCGGCCTCTCGCAGCAGAAGCTGCGCGAGCAGGTCGAGGGGCTGCTGACGCGCATGAACAGCGAGTTCATCCAGCAGGATCCGAAGTTCAAGTCGATTGCGGATCTGCTGCCGCAGGCGGTGACCGCGATGAAGGAGGCGGAGGGCAAGCTGAGCTCGACCGCGCCCGACCAGGCGCTCGGTCCGGAGAACAAGGCGCTCACGCTCCTGCAGAAGGCCGAAGAGGAATACGAGACGCAGGTCAGCGTGCAGCAGGGCGGCGGCGGTGGCGGCGGAGGGCAGTCGTCGCAGCAGCGCGAGCTCGCCGACATCTTCGAGCAGGAGCTCGACAAGATGGCGAGCCGCTACGAGACCGCCGACCGCGCGATGCAGGCCAACGGCGATCGCCAGGTGGACGAGCTGCTCGAGAAGCTGAAGGAGCTGGCGCGCCGGCAGGAGCAGGAAGCCGAGCGCGAACGGCGCCTCCAGCAGGGCAGCGCCTCGTCGACGCCCAGCGGCGGCGCCCAGCAGCGCGCGCTCGCGGACCAGGCCGAGGAGGCCGCGCGCCGTCTCGAGCGTCTCGCGCGCGAAGAGAACCGTCCCGAGCTGCTCGACTCCGCGCGCCAGATGCGCGAGGCGGCCGACGCGATGCGGCGCGCCGCGGCGGGCGGCAACGCCACCTCCGCGTCGCAGGCGCAGCAGGCGCTCGACCGGCTGAAGGAGACGCAGCGGAAGCTCGAACGCTCGCTGAGCGACCGCGCGGACCGCGACATCAAGGACGCGCAGCAGCGCGCCGAGGAGCTCGCGCGCGAGCAGCAGGAGATCGGCAACGGCGTCAACGGCCTCGCGGCCAACGGCCAGCAGCGGCGCGAGCAGGCGCAGCGCATCAACGAGAAGAAGGACGACCTCGAGCAGAAGCTCGGGCAGCTCGAAGGCGATCTCGACGCGGCGGCGCGTGATGCCGCGCAGCAGGAACGGAATGCGTCGCGCAAGCTGTCCGAAGCGGCCGGCGCGATTCGCGACAACCGGCTCCGCGACAAGATCCGCTACTCGGAGGCGCTCGTGAACCGCGGCTACGGCCAGGAGACGCTGCGCGCGACCGAGAGCGACATCGCCGGCGGCATCGATCAGCTGAAGAAGCGGCTCGACGAAGCCGCCGCCGCGCTCGGCCAGGGGCAGCAGCAGCAGAACGCCGGGTCGAAGGCGGAGCAGGCGCTCGACCGTACGCAGCGGCTCGCGCGCGGCCTCGAGTCGCTGCAGGAGCGGACGCGCGAGCGCGCGCAGCAGAACGCCCGCAATCAGCAGGGGCAGCAGGGCCAGCAGGGACAGCGCGGTCAGCAGGGCCAGCAAGGCCAGCAAGGCCAGCAAGGCCAGCAAGGCCAGCAGGGCCAGCAAGGGCAGCAGGGCCAGCAGGGCCAGCAGGGCCAACAGGGACAGCAGGGTCAGGGCGGCCAGCAGGGTCAGGGCGGCCAGCAGGCTGGCGGACAGCAGGGCGGCGGTCAGCAGGGCGGCCAGCAGGCTGGCGGCGCCGCCGGCGGCTTCGGCAACCAGTACGGCGGCGGTAACTACGGCGGCGGCTACGGGTACGGCAACCTGCCGTGGAACGGCTCGTACTACAACGGCACCGACTTCGGCCGCCTCTCTGACGAGGACATCCGCCAGTTGCGCGCCGAGTCGCGCCAGTGGGCCAACGAAGCGCAGGACCTGCGCGGCTCGCTGCGCGGCTTCAACGTCGATCCGAAGGAGCTGGAGCAGATTCTCGCGGCGCTGCGCCGGCTCGAAGACGAGCGCATCTACAAGGACGCCAAGGAGCTCCAGAGCCTGCAGACGTTCGCGACCGAGGGGCTGAAGCGGCTCGAGTTCGGCCTGCGGCGCCAGGTGGAGGCGGGCGACGAGGCGGTCGTGCTCGCGGGCTCAGACGAGGTGCCCGACCAGTTCAAGAAGATGGTGGCGGAGTATTACCGATCGCTCGGCAAGACGCCCCGGTAACGTGAGCTCGGGAAGGACTCCGCGGTCAAGTTGAAAAGAATCCTCCCGGTCGCGATCGTGCTGCTCGCGTGCGCGGCAAGCGCCGCCTACGGGCAGTTCGGTCGCGGCTTCGGAGGGTTTTTTCGCGTACGCCCCCACTTCGCCGACGCCAACACCTTCGGCCACGGCTTCAACTACTGCCGCGTGATGTTCACCAGCAACCGGCGGGAGGCCGGCGGCCAGGGGTGGTCCACCGACTACCCGGACGCCGAGCGGAACTTCTCCAAGCGGCTCGGCGAGCTCACCAAGATGCGCGTCAGCAAGGACCCCACGGGCGAGCCGAATCACATCGTCGTCCGGCTCACCGACCCGGAGCTGTATCAGTGCGTCTACATCAGCATGGAGGACGCGGGCACCGCGCTGCTGAGCGACGCGGAGGTCGAGGCGCTGCGCACCTACCTGTTGAAGGGCGGCTTCCTCTGGGTGGATGACTACTGGGGCGACGCGGCGTGGCAACAGTGGCTGCGCGAGCTCGATCGGGTGCTGCCGCCGGACGAGTACCCGATGTTCGACATCACGCCGCAGCACCCGGTGTTCCGGACGCTGTTCGACGTGAAGGCGCTGCCGCAGATTCCGTCGATCCAGTTCTGGCGCGGCAGCGGCGGCGACACGTCGGAACGCGGCGAGGAGAGCGCCGTCCCCGATTTCAAGGGCGTGAACGACAAGCGCGGCAACCTGATCGTCATCCTGATGCACGACACCGACGTCGCCGACTCGTGGGAGCGTGAGGGCGAGGACGTGCGGTTCTTCTACCAGTTCTCGCCCGACGGCTACGCGATCGGGTTGAACGTGCTGATGTATGCCATGACGCATTGAGGAAAATCCCAAAACCCAAATCCCAACATGAAGCGAATCGCCGTTGCTGTCGTCGTGGCGTCCATGCTGCCGTTGCTGGCGGCCGCGCAGACGATCTACCGTACGCCCGACGGACAGGAGCGGAAGATCGGCAACCCGCAGTACGACGGCCGGTTCGTCTTCACGCGGATCCGCTACGGCGGACGCGGCGTGGCAACAGTGGCTGCGCGAGCTCGATCGGGTGCTGCCGCCGGACGAGTACCCGATGTTCGACATCACGCCGCAGCACCCGGTGTTCCGGACGCTGTTCGACGTGAAGGCGCTGCCGCAGATTCCGTC